>JASHXW010000455.1 GCA_030043395.1 Streptosporangiaceae bacterium | reverse complement strand
GGCACCCGCGAGGAGCTGCTTGCCGCGTACCGTGCCGCGGGGGGTGCTGACATCAGCCCGGCCGAGCTGCGCTGGTGGGAGATCTACGGGACGCTGCGCTGGGGCGTCATCTGCATGACCCAGGCGCAGGCGCACCTGTCGGGCGCGCACCGGTCGGTCGAGCTGGCCGCGATCGGGCGGCGAGTCTGCGAGCAGGAGTGGGACCTGCTGCTCCTGCTCGCTCCCGATGAGGCCGCGCGGGCTGCAGCGCGACGACCGGGGCCGACGGGAGCGCCGGTGGCCGCTCCGGCGCCGTACGGCCGGCCGACTGCGAGCGAGCTGGTCGAGGCCGTCAGGGAGTTCCTGACGGACCAGGTCATGCCGGCGACATCAGGGCAGCTCGCGTTTCATGCCCGCGTGGCCGCGAACGCGCTCAGCATCGTCGCCCGGGAGCTGGAACTCGGCCCGATCCCGCCGGCGGCTGAGCTGGCCGATCAGGTGGCCGCGCGGCTCACCGTTGCCAACCCGAGGTACTTCACGACCACGCCTGCGGCGCGGTGACGCGGTCAGCTCCTACGTAAGGCGCCGTTCGCCGCTGGCGAGGTGCGACGGGCCCTCAGGTTGCGGTTCTTGATCAGGTTGCCGCAACTGGCCATGTCGCACCAGGTGCCGCGGCGGCTATGGGAACGGTCGTAGAACGCCCACTGGCAGTCGGGGTTACCGCACAGCTTCAGCCGGGACCAGGTGCCCTCGCGCTGCGCGTCGCGGATGATCAGCATCAGGCTGAGCAGGCCGTCGGCCAGCTCGCCGCTCGGCCGGCTCGCCAGGTTCACCTCGCCGGCCGGGGAGATGCCGAGCTGCACGTGCGAACCGCGGGCGACGGCCTCCAATGCGTGAATGTCATCGGCGCCGATCACCACCCCGTCACTATTGGCGGCGATGAGCGCCCGGATCGCCTCCCTGACGTCGCGGGCGACGCGCAGTTCTGGCGGCGCCGCGTCGATCCCTGCCGCCAGCAGGCCGGACATGTGCAGCCACTCGTTCCCGGCATCAGCCTGGGCCAGCAGGTCGCCACGGCGATCGTCGTCGCGCGTGTTGACGAACGCCTGCACGAGGAGCAGCAGGCCCGGGGCTGGCTTGGTCTCGTCGCCTGGCACCCACGCGGCCTGCGTCGTCTGCGTCACGACCTCATACTAGCACGGCGTGACCTCTCAAGCGACTTGACTAGTCACGCGTGACTAGTAAGATGCTGTTTGGAGGTCAGGCTTAGAATGTTTACGGTTGCAGGAGGTCCCCGATGCTCGTGCTTCTCGACCAGGACGGCTGTCCGTTCGCGGTAGATGTCAGCCCGTGGGAACGCTGCCTCGCACACATTCGGGCCTGGCGCCTGGATGCCGACCTGGCTGGCGGGGCCTCACCAGACTCCACGGTCGCTCTCGCGCTCCGAGCGCAGATGCTGGTCCGCATCAGGACCAGGCGGGAGCTCGCACGCGGCGTGCAGCGCGTCGTGTCCAGGGCAACGGGCCAGCCCGCTCCCACCCGGATCATGGTCCCGGTCAGTTGCGCCACGATCCGCGCCTGCACCGACGAGCTCAACGAGCTCATCGCCAGCCTGCTGGCCGACGGGCCAGTTTCCGCCCAGGGCATGGCCAGGGTTCGCGAGTTGCTCACTGATGCGGGCAGCCCGCTGTATCAGTCGGGCCCCGCCAGAGAGATGCGGGTAGCAGTGCGCGCCGCGACGGAAGCGCTCAGGCCAGCCTGACCGAGGCTTAAACCGAGGCTTAAATAAGCGGCGCGTGCGTCGCGGAAGCGGCAGAATCAGCGGGCGGAAACGCGATCGGCGAATGACGCACTGAGCGGAGTGGGTGTAGACGCTATGGACCGGCAGGAATGGCTCAGCCAGAGGCAGGCTGACGTGATCGCGGTCTACGACGCGGAAGCGCCGACCTACGATCAGGACCCTTACCCGACGCGGGCGCAGGAGGAGTGGATCCGCCGGGCACTTGAGCTTGTTCCGGCCGGCGGGTCAGTCCTGGACGCGCCCTGCGGAACCGGCAGGTACTTCCCGGTAATCGCCGCCGCCGGGCTGTCCGTCGCTGGCGTGGATCAGTCGGCCGGGATGCTGGCGCAGGCACGCGCGCGTCGCATCGCCCGCTCGGTCAACCTGATCAGGCTGCAAGACCTGCACTATGCGGAAGCGTTCGACGCTGTCCTGACCGTGGACGCGATGGAGAACGTGCCACCTGAGGACTGGCCGCTCGTGATAGCCAACCTTCGCCAGGCGCTACGGCCGGACGGCGTGCTGTACCTGACCGTCGAGGACGTCGAGCAGTCCCACATCGAGCAGGCCTTCGCTAGCTTGCGGTCCCGCGGCCACCCTGCCGTGCGCGGCGAGGTCACCGAGGGTGACGTCGCTGGCTACCACTACTATCCCGGTCGTGACCAGGCCGTGGACTGGCTCCGCGGCCAGGGCCTGGAAGTCATCGACGAGGGCTTCGACCAGCACGACGGCTGGGGCTATTACCACTTCCTGCTGCGCCGCCCTGCCTGAGCACACTGCCTGACCACGGCTTAGGCCTTCGAGATCAGGGACGATGCTCGCTCCCGGGCGGAGTCCATATCTACTGGGAAGCCAGTCCCGCCAAGGCCCTGCGTCGATGCGGCGCCGACGGCACATCCCAGCTCGGCAGCCTGCGGCAGGCTGAGCCCGCCGAGCAGCCCGGCGATCAGGCCGGCGTTGAAGCAGTCGCCAGCGCCGGTGGTGTCGACCGGCGTGACCTGCGGCGCGTCGACGAGGTCAGCTCCGGCTGGACCTCCCGGCACCCCGGCCCAGTCCAGGCTCGACCGCTGCGGAAGGCACAGCGCTCCGCGCGATCCTAGCTTGACCACGACGTCATGACCTATACCACTGAGCTCGGCGGCTGCCGTTTCTAGCTCCGCGGAACCCCCGATCGCCAGCGCCTCGGCCTCGTTAGGCAGGAACAGGTCCACCTCGGCCAGCGCCGCCCGCAGATCAGCTCCGCCCCACCGGCCCGTCGGGTCGTCATTAGTGTCCAGCGAGGTGATGAGTCCGCGCTCGCGTGCCGCCGCAAGCAGCCCGGGCAGTCCGGGTCCTAGCGAGCGCTCGAGCAGGAAGTACGAGCTGACGTGCAGGTGCCTGGCCCTGGCCAGCAGCCCGGCAGGCACGTCGGCGGCGGTCAGGGTCGTCATCGCGCCAGGCGCGGTGAGGATAGCCCGGTCGCCTCCTCCCGATGGCCCTGCGGGCGAGCCGCCTTGCGAGCTGCGCGGCGACCCGCTGCGCGACAGCACCGTCGTCATCCCGGTCGCCATCCCCGGCCTGACCAGGACCGCGCTGATATCGACACCCTCGCGGCCGAGCATCGCGAGCATGAACCCCCCGGCCGGGTCATCGCCGACAGCAGCGACCAGCGCGACTCGCAGCCCGAGCCTGGCCGCCGCCACGGCGGTGATCGAGGCAGACCCGCCGATGGTGAGCGTGATCGAGTCGACGATCCGTTCCCGCTGGCCGAACACGGGCGTCACGTCGGGACCGGTCACCACGACGTCGGGGTTGCAGTCGCCGGCCACGACCAGGTCGAGGTTCGCCGCGCGCGCAGGCTCAGGCAAGGACAACGTTCACCCCGGCCTCGGCCAGCCGGCTGGCCTGGTCGTCGTCGATCCCGGCGTCCGTCACCAGCTCGTCGACCTCGGCCGGCGAGCAGATCCTCGCGAACGCGCGCCGCCCTGCCTTGGACGAGTCGGCGGCCACGATGACGCGCGCGGCGCGCTGCGTCATCAGCCTGTTGATGCTGGCCTCACCCTCATGACGGGTGGTCGCTCCGGCCTCTGCGTCGATCCCGTCGACGCCGAGGATCACCACGTCGAGCACGACTTGCTCGAGCACGCCGGTCGCCAGCGGCCCGGTTAGCTCATAGGACTGCGGCCTGGCCACTCCCCCGGTCACGACGATCTTGATGTTCTGCCGGACGGCTAGCTCGGCCGCGATGTTCAGCGCGTTGGTGACTACGGTCAGAGACGGCGCCAGCGGCCCGCCGGTTTGCAGGTCAGGCCGGACGGCGAGGGCGCGGGCGACCTCGGTGGTGGTGGTGCCCCCGTTCAGGCCGACGATCTGACCTGGCCGCACCATCGCGGCCGCGACCGCGGCGATCTTCTGCTTCTCCGACGGATGCCGCTCGCTCTTGTAGCGCAGCGGCAAGTCGTAGGTCACGCCACGGGCGAGCGCGCCGCCCCTGATCCTGGTCAGCATCTGCTGGGCGGCCAGGTCGTCGAAGTCGCGACGCACGGTCGCGGCCGATACCTGCAGGATCTCCGCGGCCTGCTCGACGCTGAGCTGCCCGTCGGACGCCAGCAGCTCGAGCAGCTCGTTCCAGCGGCTGTACCGGGTCATCCCGCCACCTGCAGCACGCCAAGCAGCCTGGCGACCTCTGCGGCCACCGCGTCCCGCCCGGCCGCCGTGTAGGCGCGCGGGTCGACCAGCCGCCCGTCCTCGGCCAGCCGGGCCCTGACCGCGCCGGTGTAGACCTTGTTCAGCTGCGTCGCGATGTTGATCTTCGTCATGCCCGCCATGATCGCCTTGCCCAGCGACGCGTCGTCGACCCCCGACGAGCCGTGCAGCACTAGGG
>JASHXW010000454.1 GCA_030043395.1 Streptosporangiaceae bacterium | reverse complement strand
CGGCACGCCCGCGCCGAGCAGCCACAGGCATGCGTCGATCGCGGTCTTGCCGCCGCCGAGAATGGTGAACCCGCTGGCCGGCTGGTTCAGGCTGACCAGGTCGTTGACCGGGATCAGCCGGGCGCCTGGCTCGATGGCGAACGACGGGGTGTGCGTCGCCGGGATCGACGGCTCCAGGTACCGGGCGTCCACGACCGCGAGCGCAGTCCTCGTGAGCGCCAGGTAGAACTGAGATAACACAAATTTGTGTTATCTCAGTTCTACCTGTAATCTCTGACGCATGCCGACTGACGCTGAGATCACGTTCGCTGACCACGCTGGCCGCATGTATGCCCGCCGCTACGGCATGGCGCCGATGGTGGGCAGGCTGCTGGGCTACCTGGCGATCTGCGACCCGCACGAGCAGAGCATCGCGGAACTGGCCGAGGCGCTGCTGGCCAGCCGCAGCGCGATCGCCGGCGCGGTCAGCACGCTGGAAACCCTCGGCCTGATCCGCCGCTCGCGGGCGGCGGGAGAGCGGATGGACCGCATATGGATCGACGTGACCGCGCCCCGCTCGACGGGCTTCGACGTGACCGAGTACCAGGAACAGGCCGATCTGGCACGCGAGGGCCTGGCGCTGCTGGCCGGCGCCCCGCTGAAGCGGAAGACCGTGCTGCTGGAGTGGGCGGCGTTCGCGGACTTCCTCGTGGCGCGGCTGCCGCTGCTGGAACAGGACTGGATAGCCCACCGCGAGGCGCTCCGGGCTGCCGGTGAGCTCCCCGACCTCCCAGCCCAACACTGAAGGCGAGGACACCCGTGACGATGAGCCCTGCGACGCCGGCGATCAGCGCCCGCGCGGTCAGCAAGTCCTTCGGCGAGCACATCGTGCTCGACGCAGTCGACCTCACGGTCGCCGAAGGCACCATCTTCGCCCTGCTCGGCCCCAACGGCGCGGGCAAGACCACGATGGTTCGCATCCTGTCGACCCTGATCCCGGCGGACGGCGGCGACATCCGGGTCGGCGGGCACGACGTCGGCGCCGAGCCGGACGCCGTGCGCGCGGTGATCGGGGTCACTGGCCAGTTCTCCGCGGTGGACAACCTGCTCACCGGCGAGGAGAACCTGCGCTTGATGGCCGACCTTCGCCACCTTGGCCGCCAGGCCGGACGCCGCCGGATCGCCGAGCTGCTCGAGCGGTTCGACCTGGCCGGCGCCGCGCGCAAGCCGCTCTCGACCTACTCCGGCGGCATGCGGCGCAGGCTGGACCTGGCGATGACGCTGGTCGGCAGCCCGTCCGTGATCTTCCTCGACGAGCCGACCACGGGGCTCGATCCGCGGAGCCGCCGCACCATGTGGCAGATCATCCGCGAGCTCTCCGCCGAGGGCGTGACGATCTTCCTCACCACTCAGTACCTCGACGAAGCCGACGAGCTCGCTGACCATGTCGTGGTGCTGGATCACGGGCGGATCGTCGCCGATGGCACCCCCGCCGAGCTGAAGCGCCGCATCCCGGGAGGCCACATCCAGCTCCGGTTCGCAGACTCAGGCGCCCTGCGCGCCGCGGTCAGCATGATCCCGAACGCCAGCCCGGACGACGAACAGCTGACCCTGCAGGTCCCTGGCGACGGAAGCATCGCCTCGCTGCGCCGAATGCTCGACGAACTGGACGACGCTCGCATCCCGGTCGAGCACCTCTCGATCCACACGCCCGACCTCGACGACATGTTCTTCGCCGTCACCGGCCACGCCGCCATCGAACCCGCCGCCCGCCAAGAAGAGGAAGTCCTCCAGCCATGACCTCCCTGGCCTACACCGTCAGCGACTCGGCAACCATGCTGCGCCGCAACCTCAAGCACCAGCTCCGCTACCCGTCGCTGACGATCATGCTCGTGGGCCTGCCGATCGTGCTCCTGCTGCTTTTCGTCTACGTCTTCGGCAGCCAGCTCGGTTCTGGCCTTGGCACGCACGGCGGCGGCGGCCGTGCCGCCTACATCACCTATGTGGTTCCCGGCATCCTGATCATCACCGTGGCGTACGCCGCCCTGGGCACCGCGATCTCGGTCGCCACGGACATGACGGGTGGCATCATCGACAGGTTCCGCACCATGGCCATCTCCCGGGCCGCCGTGCTCACCGGCCATGTCATCGGCAGCTTGCTGCAGACACTCGCCGTCCTGGTGCTCGTCGTCGGCGTTTCCGTGGCCATTGGCTTCCGGTCCGATGCCGACGTCCTCGAATGGCTAGCCGCCGCCGGCGTGCTCGCGCTGTTCGCGTTCGCGCTCATCTGGCTGTCCGCAGCCCTTGGCCTGGCCGCCAAGAGCGTAGAGACCGCGAGCAACACCCCGATGTTCCTCACCCTGCTGCCGTTCCTGTCCAGCGGGTTCGTCCCCACCGCCGGCATGCCAGCCGGGCTGCGCCAGTTCGCCGAGTACGAGCCGTTCACCCCGGTCACCCAGACCGTCCGCGGCCTGCTCAGCGGCGGTCCGATCGGCACGCACGCGGTTGCCGCCATCGCCTGGAGTGTCGGCATCGCCCTGGTCAGCTACCTGTGGGCGATCCGGCTCTATAACCGCCGCCGGGCAGCCGAGCCGAACTGACCGTTCCTCGGCGTCCTCCTAACTCGCTTCTGGCTGGCGGGCCGCCCGGCCGAGGCTGGCGATCACCGGCTCATAACCCCAGTCGGTTCCGACCGGCATCGGGAACAAGACCGGCAGGTCAACGCCCGCGGCCACGTACTGCGCCACCCTCGCCTGGACGGCAGCGGCGTCGCCACTCGCCACGAACCCGTCGGCCACGTGCTGGGGCACCTGCTGCGCCGCCCCGGCACGGTCGCCGGCCAGCGTGAGCGCCCGGACACCAGACAGGTCCACCGGCTCGCTGCCGGCCGGCGCGTCGCCCTCGCCGAACAACTCCGGCACGGCAGGGTGCAGCACATAGCGCGGCACTACCGACCGGGCCGCGGCACCCGCGGCCTCCGGATCGTCGGTCAGGCAGCAGTGCACGACGCACGTCACCTGCACCGAAGAAGGATCGCGGCCAGCCTCGGCGGCCGCCGCCCGGACGATCTCCGCGGCGGTGCCCGCCTGCGCGGGCGACATCAGGTTGAGAACCACGCCGTCGGCGATGCGGCCGGCCAGCCTGAGCATCGGCGGCCTGAGCGCGGCCAGGTAGATGGGCAGGTCCGCGCGGACGGGCGGGCTGTCCAGCGGCACCATGCCGGTGCTGAAGACCTTTCCCGAGAAACCCGCCGGGTCGCCCGCGAGAACCGCCCGGATGACCGCGACGTACTCCTCGATCATCGGCAGCGGAGCGAACGGGGCAATGCCGAAGCGGCCGTTCATGATCGCGTTCGCGGTGCCCAGGCCAAGCACGAACCTGCCGTCCGAGGCGTGATCGAGCATCGCGGCGGTCTTGGCTGCCAGCACCGGCGGGCGCAGCGCCGCGTTGGCAATGGCCGTGCCTACGGTGACCCGTTCCGTCGCAGCGGCGACCGGCAGGCACAGCGACAGCGCGTCGCCGTGGCCCTCGGCCACGAACACCGCGCCGAAGCCCGCCTGCTCGGCAGCGGCGGCGAGGTCGCCGATCGCAGCAGGCCGCAGCCCGCTATGCGAGGCGATGGACAGTCCGACACGGCTCATCAGGGTGCTCCCTCGGATTGGCCAGGACGTGCGCGCAGCTCGCGCTTGAGCACCTTTCCCGTCGTCGTGCGCGGCAACGGGCCGGTGAACTCCACGCTCTTGGGGCACTTGAAGTGGGCTAGCCGCTCGCGGCACCAGGCGATGATCTCCTGCTCGGACACTTCCGCGCCGTCGGCCGGCCTGATCACGGCGTGCACGGCCTCGCCCCAGGTCGGGTCCGGGCGGCCGATCACCGCGACCTCGGCCACCGCCGGATGGCGGGCCAGCACGGCCTCGACCTCGGCCGGGTAGATGTTCTCGCCGCCGCTGATCACCATGTCCTTGGCCCGGTCCAGGATGTACAGGTAGCCGTCCTGCGTCAGCCTGGCGATGTCGCCGGTCCGGTACCAGCCGTCCTTGGTGAAGGCCGCGGCCGTCGCCGCCGGGTCGCGCCAGTACCCGGAGAACAGGCACTCGCCCTTGATGAGCAGCTCGCCTGGCGTGCCGGCCGGCAGCGCCGAGTTGGCCTCGTCGGCCGGGTCGACCACCTTGACCTCCCAGCCGAACGACACCCGGCCGGCGCTGGCGAGCCTGGGATGACCGGGCTGGTGATCCTCGGGCGCCAGCAAGCTGATCATGCTCTGGCTCTCGGTGTTCCCGTAGATCTGGCGGAACCGGCACCCGAATGCCTCGATCGCGGCCGACAGTGAAGTCGGGGTGATCGGAGCCGTGCCGTAGGCGATCTCCCTGAGGCTGCGCAGGTCCGGGCCTGGTCCGCCCGGGCCGGACCGCCGGCGGATCTCCGCCACCAGCATGTCGATCAGCGACGGGCCGGCGGTGAAGAACTCGATCCGGTCGCGCTCGATCGCGTCGATCACCGCTGGCGGGCTGAACTGGGCGTGAATGTAGACCGTTCCCGCGGTCAGCAGCGCCTGCATGCACTGCCCGAACCCGCCCAGGTGAAACAGCGGCAGGATCTGCAGGTGCGCCGAGCCGGCCACCTGATCGCCGACCTCGATCGCCATGCCCGCCACGCTGACCAGCAATGCGCCGTGCCGGAGCGGGATCGCCTTGGCCCGGCCCGTCGTGCCGCTGGTGTGCACCAGCGCCAGCACGCCATCGCTGGGCAGCTCGGGCCTCGGCGGCACCGGACCGGTCAGGCTGGTCCCCTCCAGCCAGCCTGGACGGTCCTGCGCACCGCCGCTGATGAGAACGCGCCTGCCGAGGTCAGGGGCCGCCGACTCGACCAGGGCCGTGAACTCGGCATCGGCCGCGACGGCCACCGGCTCGACCAGCGCTAGCACCTCGGTCAGCTCGCGCGGCGACAGCCGCCAGTTGACGAACGCAGGCGTCGCCCCGGCTCGCAGGATCGCGAAGGCGTGGACCAGGAAGTCGGCGCTGTTCTTCGCCACGATCGCGACGACGTCACCCGGCTTGACACCGAGCCCGGCCCAGCCACCCGCGTGACGCTCGATGGCTGCGCGCAGCTCGGCGTAGCTGTAGCGCGCGCCGCGATCGTCGACCAGCGCGGTCACGTCCGGCCGGACGGTCGCGCGCCACTCGATCACGTGGACGAAGCTCTGCATGAACCGGGCCACCTCTTCACCTGTGCAGCACGTATCGTTGCAGAAAGATCTTCTGTAGGACAGACTTTCGACCGCAGTAGTGCGGGCAACCTCGAGAGGACCCGGATGGACGACCTGCCGGGATTGCGGCTCGCCGTCGCGCAAGCGTGCCGGGTGCTGGCGTTCGCCGGGCTGGCGCAGGACGTGCTCGGCCACGTCAGCGTGCGGGTCGGACCTGACTCCCTGCTCGTGCGCTGCCGCGGCCCGCAGGAGTCCGGCCTGCTGTTCACCACCGCGCAGGACGTGCACGAGGTCAGCTTTGACGGCCCGCACGACCTGCCGGGCGGCTATCGCGTTCCTGGCGAGCTGCCGATCCACGTCGAAACGCTGCGCTCGCGGCCACTAGTGAACGCCGTAGTGCACGCGCACCCGACGGCGGTCGTGACCGCCGACCTGGCCGGCCTCGCGCCCCGGCCGGTCGTCGGCGCCTATAACATCCCGGCGGCGCGGCTGGCCCGGCGCGGGATACCGGTGTATCCGCGCGGCGTTCTGATCAGCAGGGCCGAGCTCGCGGCCGAGATGCTGAGCTCGATGGCGGACGCGCCTGCCTGCGTGCTGCGGGGTCACGGGCTGACCACCACCGGGTCGAGCGTCGCCGAGGCCGTGGTAATGGCGCTCAACATCGAGTCACTCGCCAGGGTCGTGCTCGGCGCTGCCCAGGCGGGCGGCCACCCGGCAGACCTGCCTGAGGCGGACTTCGCCGAATTGCCCGACCTGGGTGCCGCGCTGAACACGCTCAGCGTCTGGCGCTGCCACCTCGCCCGGCTGGAGCACGCGGGGCTCGGCCTGTGAACACCGTCCGTGGAGGCCGTCGTCATGCCTGAGGCCGCTGTCACGCCTGAGATAGCCGCGATCACCGCGGACGTCCGCAGCGGCAGGATCCCCGCGCACATCTACAACGACCCGGAGATCTTCGCGCTGGAGCGCGACCGGCTGTTCAGCCGCGCCTGGGTCTTCCTCGCGCACGAGTCGGAGATCCCCGAGCCTGGCGACTACGTGGTGCGCCGCGTTCTGGCTGACTCGTTCATCGTGGCCAGGGACGAGGCCGGCCGTGTCCGGGTGATGTTCAACATGTGCCTGCACAAGGGCATGCAGGTGTGCCGGGCCGAGATGGGCAATGCCTCGCACTTCCGGTGCCCGTACCACGCGTGGACCTACCGGAACGACGGACGCCTAGCCGGGGTCCCGTTCCATGCCGAGGCTTACGGCGGCGAAGACGGGTTCGCCAGGGCCGGCCAGTCGCTGCTGCCAGCACCGTCGATGGAGGTCTACAACGGGCTGATCTTCGTCAGCCTCGACGACGATGCGGCCCCGCTACGGCACTGGCTCGGGGATTTTGCGTTCTACCTCGATCTTTACTCTCGCCAGACGCCGGCCGGAATCGAGTTGCGCGGCCCGCAGCGCTGGCGGGTGCGGGCGAACTGGAAGATCGGCGCGGAGAACTTCGCCGGCGACAGCTATCACACCCCGCACACGCACGCCAGCGTGGTCGACATCGGGCTGTTCCGCGAGCCCAAGGCCAGCAAGCGCAAGGAAGGCGCCCTGTACATGGCCGGGCCGGGGGCGGGCACCACCTACAAGCTGCCCCCCGGCGGGTCGTTCGCCGAGCAGCTCAGGTACGTCGGTTACCCGCCGGAGATGATCCCGGAGATGGCGTCGACGTGGTCACAGCGCCAGCGGGACCTGGTCGAGGCCAGCGGGTTCATGGTCTCCGCGGCGACCCTGTTCCCGAACTTGTCGTTCGTGCACAACTGGCCGCAGGTCGACGAGGCCGGCACCGTGGCGCCGTTCATCTCGCTGCGGCAGTGGCAGCCAGTGTCCGAGCGGGAGACCGAGGTCCTGTCATGGTTCGCGGTCGACGCCTCCGCGCCTGAGCAGTTCAAGCGCGACTCCTACCGGGCGTACCT
>JASHXW010000453.1 GCA_030043395.1 Streptosporangiaceae bacterium | reverse complement strand
CAGCAGCACGCCGATCGCGCCGGCGGTGAGCAGGAAGCTGACCACGTCGTCGTCGCTGGCGCCGGGCACGAACTGGCAGTAGTAGTACAGCACCGCGGGGATGATCCCGGCCGCCCCGTTAGTAGGCGCCGTGACGACCCGGCCGCCGGCCGCGTTCTCCTCGTTGACGGCCAGCGCGTACATCGTCACCCACTCCATCGCGTACAGCGGGTCCGACGGGTCGCCGCTCTGCTCGAGCGTCTGGCGCAGCTTGCTCGCGCGCCGCCTGACCTTCAGCCCGCCAGGCAGCACGCCGTCGGCCGCGCAGCCAGCCGCCACGCACTCTCGCATGACCGCCCAGATCCGCAGCAGGCCCGACCTGATCTGTTCCTCGTCCCGGCGAACAAGCTCGTTAGCCAGCATGATCTGGCTGACCGACAGTCCGGTCTCGCGCGTGTGGCCGATCAGCTCGGCAGCGCTGGCGAACGGGTAAGGCACCGCTACGGCGTCCGGCACCAGGTGCGGCCCGGCCGCGGTGTCCTCGTCGAGCACGAACCCGCCGCCCACCGAGTAGTAAGTACGCCTGCTCAGCTCACAGCCGTCTGCTCCAGCGGCCGTGAACACCATCGCGTTGGAGTGGAACGGCAGCCGCTTGCGCCGGTGCAGCACGATGTCACGGTCGACGTCGAACTCGATCTCCTGCCCGCCGTCCTGGCCGCCAAGCAGCAGCGAATGCCTGGACCGGACAGCGTCCACAGCTGGCCCGGTGGCGGCGGGGTCGACGGTCTCAGGATGCTCGCCGAGCAGCCCCAGAACGACGGCCGCCACGCTGCCGTGGCCGTGACCGGTGGCGCCGAGCGAGCCGAACAGCTCGGCCCGCACCGTGCTGACGCGATCCAGCACGCCGTCGGCGGCCAGCGAGGCGACGAACATCCCGGCCGCCCGCATCGGGCCCACGGTGTGCGAGCTGGACGGGCCGATCCCGATCTTGAACAGGTCAAAGACGCTGATCGACATCGTGCCGGCCGGCGCGGGCGCAGGGGGCCCGAGCTCGGCTGGCAGTGCGGCCGCCGAGGCTGCTGGTGCCAGCTCAGCCGCACCTTCGCTGAGCTCGCCCATCAACGGTGAACCTTCTCCCCTTCAGGGTCATACAGCGGCCGCAGTGACACCTTCGCCTCGCAGACCCGTCCGCCGACGTTGACCTGATAATGCCCTGATCTAATGTAATCCGCGGTCACGACGGCCCCGGCCGGATGCCTGAGGTAGGCCATGGCCACCGACGCCTCCAGGCTTGCCCCCCAGGCCGCGGACGTCACCAGCCCCGCGGCTTCCCCGTCTCGCAGTAGCAGCTCGCCGCCCCACATCATCACGTCGGGCTCGCAGAGCACGATGCTCACCAGGCGCTGGTCCGGCCCAGCCGACCTGGCTCGCTCGACTGCCTCCCGGCCGAGGAAGCCGATGTCGGTCTTGAGCTTGCAGGCGAAGAGCAGGCCAGCCTCGACCGGGTTGTAGTCGCCAGTCAGCTCGCGGCCGAAGGCCCGGTATCCCTTTTCCAGCCGCATGGATTCGATCGAGTAGTACCCCGCATTGACTGCGCCGAGGTCAGTGCCCGCGGCCATGAGATCCTCGTACACCCCAACTGCGAATTCAGCCGGAACGCAGACCTCCCATCCGAGCTCGCCCACGTAGGTGACTCTCGTCGCGCGGACTGTGGCATACCCGAGATCGATGAGGGCGCTGCGGCCGAACGGGAACGCCTCGTTACTCAGGTCAGCACTCGTGAGCCGCGACAGCAGCTCACGCGAACGCGGTCCCATCACGCCGTATACCGCGCTCGCCGAGGTGACGTCCACGGCGGCGACGCCGGATGCCGGCATGTGGCGCCTGATGTGATCGAGGTCGCGCTCGGTCGACGCCGAGCTTGAGAACACCAGGAACTCCTCGCACGCCAGCCTGCTGACCGTGACGTCGGCCTCGTAGCGACCGCGGGAGTTGAGCATGCCGGTGTAGACGATGCGCCCCGGTGGCACGTCTACGTCGGCAGTGCACAGCCACTGCAGCGTCGAGAGGGCCTCTGGCCCGCTCACCAGGTACTTGGAGAACGAGGTCTGGTCGAAGATCGCCACGCCCTCGCGGGTCGCGCGCTGCTCGGCGACGCTCCACGGCAGCCAGTTCGGGCTGCTCCAGGAGTACTCGACCTGCTCGCCCGCGGGCGCGAAGACGTTGGGCCGCTCCCAGCCCATCTTGGATCCGAAGCAGGCTCCGGCCTCGAGCAGCAGGTGATGGACCGGGGAACGCCGCAGCGGCCGGGCGGTCTCGAGCTCGCGGTTGGGCCAGGGGATCGCGTAGTGCAGCCCGAGGACCTCGCTGACCCTGTCCCGCAGCCAGCGGTTGTTGCCGTTGAACCTGGCGAACCGCCGGATGTCCACTACGGTCAGGTCGATTCCCGGGTCGCCGTCGACGATCAAGTCGGCGAGCGCACGGCCAGCTCCGCCCGCCGAGGCGATGCCGACCGAGTTGAACCCGGCGGCGACGAAGAAGTTCCGCAGCTCAGGAGCCTCGCCGAGGATGAACTGGTTGTCCGGGGTGAAGCTCTCCGGGCCGTTGTACAGCTTCTTCATGCCCGTGGAAGCAAGTGCCGGGATCCTGGTGATGGCGTTGTCCATCAAGATCGCGAAGTGCTCCCAGTCCTCGCTCAGTAGCTGGAACTCAAACGGGTGCGGGAGCTGATCGGGCGCCACCCACGGCCGCGCGTTCGGCTCGAAGCCGCCGACGAGCAGGCCGCCGACCTCCTCCTTGACGTAGATGAAGCCGTCCGGATCGCGCAGCACGGGCAGGTCCCTGTGCACGCCAGGGACCTGGTCGGTCACCGCGTAGAAATGCTCTGCCGAGTGCAGGGGCACGTTCACGCCGCACATCACGCCGACCTGCTTGGCCCACTGGCCAGCGCAGTTGACCACGATCTCGGCCTCGACATCTCCTTCCTCGGTCCGCACTCCGGTGACGACCCGGCCGGTTCCCGCCCTGCCAGGCCCGGACTCGGTCGCGACCGCGATGCCGGTGACCCTGGTGCGCTCCCTGATCGCGGCGCCCGCGATCCTGGCGCCCTTGGCCAGGGCCGCGGTCAGGGCGGTCGGATCGGCGCGGCCGTCGCCAGGCAGCCACATCGCGCCTGCCACGTCGGAGACATCCATGATCGGGTAGAGCTCGGCCGCGCGCTGCGGGCTGATCAGCTCGCACTCCAGCCCGAACGCCTCCGCTGTGGCTGCCGTGCGCCGCAGCGCCATCAGGCGGTCCTTGGTCCGCGCTACTGTCACGCCGCCGCACCGGCGAAAGCCGGTCGCCAGGCCGGTCTCGCCCTCAAGGCGGCTGTACAGGTCGGTGGAGTACTGGACCAGCCGCGTGCCGCTCTCCGAAGCGCGGAGCTGGCCGACCAGGCCTGCGGCGTGCCAGGTGGTGCCGCACGAGAGCTGGCCCTGCTCGAGCAAGAGCACATCGGTGAGCCCGCGCCTGGTCAGGTGGTACGCCACGCTGGTTCCGATGACCCCGCCGCCGATGATCACCACTTTGGCCCGGCGGGGCAGCTCGGGCCGTGTTCCCGCCCCGGCCTGTACTGCCCCGCCTGGCTCTCCGCCCCCCGGCTGGTCCCCCAGTTGGTGGTCCGTCATCCGCTCGCCCCGGCCATCCCCATTTCTCGTGTCCCCACATCCGGATTGCCGGCTCGTGCCCGATCCCCGTCCTCAGTCATCGCGCTGCACCTCGTCGAGCAGCCGGTCGAACCCGGGGCCGCGTAGCCCGGCGACCGCGCCGTCGAACCGCTCCATCCCCCAGGCCCAGAAGTCGAAGTCGATCGGGCTCACCGCCGACTGGATCGCGCCCCACAGCGTCCACCCGTACATTCCGGCCAGGCCGAGGAGCATGGCCCTGGCCACCTTGTTGCGCAGCGAACGGCCGTAATACCCGGTGACCAGGCTGGCCAGGGCGGCATCGGGCAGGTGGCACTCCGCCCAGATGTTGCCGAGCTCGAAGCATGGGTCGTTGTTGCCCGAGTACTCGTAGTCGATCAGCCAGATCCGCCGACCGTCTTCGATGAAGTTGGCCGCGAGCAGGTCGTTGTTGCACGGGACGGTGCCCTCGTCCCGTGCGGCAAGCGCCTGCGCTGCGGCATCGAAGCTGTCCATCAGCTCGTCGTAGCCCGCTGGGATGGCGATGCCCCGCGCGGCGACCACTGCCCGGTACCGGCGCTGCACGTCGAACATGTCGAAGTCGCCATCGAACCGCTCGCCGGCGTGCAGCTTCCGGCACGCCTGGGCCACTCTGGCGATCCTGGCCGGGTCGGCCATGTCGGCATTGGTCATGGTGCGGCCGTTCAGGTAACCGAGCACGAGCACTCCGGCCGCTGGCTGGTACTCGATGACGGGCGCGCCCACCCCTGCCGCCGCCGCGCGAACCGAATTGCGGTACTCACGGTCCCTGTCAATCGCCAGCAGCTCACTGCCCCCGATCGCAACCCTGGCGACGAAGGTCCCGTTCTCCGTAGAGATCTTGAAGTTCCTGTTGGTGAGCCCGCCGGGCAGCTCGGACACCTGGCGAGGCCCGCCGGAGATGCTGGCCACCTGGTCGAAGACCGCGTCAAGCTCGTGCGTCTGGGTCCCCATCAACGGTCCTCCTCCCGGCGTCCGTGGCCTGTTCGGCCGCATTCCGTTCATTGCCGATGTGCGAAGCGTAGGCAACCGCGAGCCAAAAGGTCTAGATCTATGGCCGGATCTTTCGGAAAGCTCCAGGTCGGATCTTAAAGGGTATCGACATTTACGTCCGTTGCCCCTACGCTTTCGCCTCAACTGCCGCCCCCCTCTTCAGCGGAGGTTCGACCTATGAGCGCAGCCACTGAGCAGGCCGGCGGGGAGCGCGACAGCGCCGACCTAGCCGGCTTCGGGTACAAGCAAGAACTCAAGCGATCGCTAGGGACCTTCAGTTCCTTCGCCGTTGCGTTCAGCTATATCTCGCCGTCGACCGGCATCTTCACCCTGTTCGCGCTCGGTCTCACCACGATCGCCGGCGTGCTCTTCTGGACCTGGCCGGTCGTCGCCGCGGGGCAGTTCATCATCGCGCTCGGCTTCGCCGAGGTCTCGAGCCACTATCCGATCGCCGGCTCGGTCTTCCAGTGGACCAAGTACCTCGCGAACCGCAGCTACGCCTGGTTCAGCGGCTGGATCTACCTGTTCGCCGGGATCCTGACGGTCACCGCCGTCGTAGCGACGTTGCCGCTGGCGCTGATCCCGACTCTGGAGGGCCTCGGCTGGAAGAGCCTCAACCTGGACCTGCACACCGAGCTCGTCACCGCGCTGATCACGCTCGCGGTGATCACCGTGCTGAACATCTACGGCGTGCGGCTGGTCGCGCTGATCAACAACACCGGCGTGCTGTTCGAGATCCTCGGCATGTTCGTGTTCGCGATCATCCTGATGGCGTTCCACAATCACCAGGGCTTCGGCGTGGTAGACAAGACCGCCGGCCTGCATGTCACGGCACTCACCGGAACGAGCGCCTTCGCGATCGGCATGTTCATGAGCCTGTTCGTGATCTATGGCTTCGACACGGCCTCCACGCTGGCCGAGGAAACCAAGAACCCGCGCCGGGCGGCGCCCAAGGCAGTGCTGCTCTCCGTCGTCGGGGCCTTCATCATCGGCGGCGTGTTCATCCTCGCCTGCCTGATGGCGATCCCCAACCTGCACACGGCCATTACTGCCAACGGCGGCTTCGGCTGGAGTCCGGCCAACGTCATCGAAGCCAACTTCTCCTCGGGGTTCGCGACGCTCTACCTCGCCGTGGTTTCAGCGGCCATCTTCGTGTGCTGCCTGTCCATCCTGGCCGCGACGATCAGGCTCTGCTTCGGCATGGCGCGCGACAACCAGCTACCGGGCTCGAGCTTCCTCTCGCGGGTCGCGCCGAGCCTGCACACGCCTGTCTGGGCGTGCGTCACCGTGGCCGTCATCTCCGCCATCCCGTTTATCCAGTACGGCGGGGCCGGCATCATCGCGATCGCCGCGACCGGCATGATCTACTTCAGTTACTTCCTGGGGAACCTGGCGATCCTGCGGGCCAGGCTCAAGGGCTGGCCTAAGACGAAGGCGCCGTTTAGTCTCGGCAGGTGGGGGCTCGTCGTCAACATCATCGGCCTGGTGTACGGCGGCGCGATGCTGGTGAACTTCGCCTGGCCCAGGGCAGCGAGCAACCCGACTCCGACGCAGAGTGGCGTTCTGCACATCGGCTTCCTGAACGGCGTTCCCATTCTGTGGACGGTGTTCATCTTCATCGTCCTCGTCGGCGCCATCTATTACCTCGTCGTGGGATCGCGCAAGCAGTTCGCACCTGTCGTCACCCCGGAAGGCGACGACGCGCCGCTGACAGTCTGATCGGTACTGCGCAGAGCCGGGCCCGGCCGCAGAAATTTCATTGCGGCCAGGTCCGGCTGCGTCGCTGGCGCGTCTATATAACAACGGTTAGCTTCGGCATGTGGCGGAAGGACACCTGATGGCATCTGAGCCTGTGCGCCCCGACACCGCTGTGCTTTCCGAGGACGCTGTGCTGTCCGAAGACACCGCGCTTTCCGAGAGCACCGCGCTTTCCGAGAGCGCTGTGCTTTCCGAGAGCGCTGTGCTGGCCGACAACGCTGTGCTGGCCGAAGACACCATGCATGCCGAAGACACCGTGCTGGCCGAAGACACCGTGCTGGCCAAAGACACCGTGCTGGCCAAAGACACTGTGCTGGCCGAAAGCACCGTGCATTCCGACGAGCAGGCCGCTGCATTTCCCACTATGACGCGGGCGAGCGTGATCTGGCATCCCAGGCTGCCGGGCCGCAAGCCGAAGCTGATCCGCGGCCCAGGCGTGACCGTGCACGGCCAGATCGAGGACTGGCTGGCCGACGCTATCGCCGCAGGCCGGCTGGCGCCAGGTGACCGGCTGCCAACCGAGCAGGATCTGGCCGCGTGGCTGGGCGTCAGCCGCATGACGCTGCGGCACGCGCTGGCCGA
>JASHXW010000452.1 GCA_030043395.1 Streptosporangiaceae bacterium | reverse complement strand
GAGTCCGCGATGCCCGCGATCCTCGCGATGACCGAGTCGCTGCCCGGAGATGCCGAGGCGACGCTGGTCATCGAGGTGCCGAGCGCCGACGACGAGCAGGAGCTGCTCGCCCCGGCCAGGACCCGGCTGAGCTGGCTGCACCGGCTCGGACGGCCCGCCGGCGATCCGGAAGGGCTGGTGTCCGAAGCCGCGGAGATCGAGCTTCCGGCTGGTGAAGGGCACGCGTACCTGTTCGGCGAGGCGCGCGTCGTCTTGCGGATGCGTGAGGTGCTCGAGGCCAGGGGGATGCGCCCGGAGCAGATGTCGCCTAAGGCCTACTGGGGTCGCGGCCGCGCGAACGCAGGTCATGGCGAGCCCGCCAGAGACGGCTGAGTAGCACGCCGGTAGCCGCCGAAGGGCGTCTCTCGCTGATTAATGCCGTATTGCTGATCAGCCTTTCCCGCACCATTTGCCCAGGCCATGTTTCATACTGGGCTGAACAGCTCAGGCAGATCTCAAGGAGAGCGGACCCAGGTGGCGTCAGTGGCGGCCGAGATGTCCGCCGTCTTGTCCAGCACATCGGCGCAGACCCTCACGCTTGGCATCGACAGCGCGGGCCTGATCGTTCACCATGGCCGCAGCGCGAGTGACGTCTTCTGCGGCGCGCCCGGCAAGCTGCTCGGAACCAACCTCGCCGACCTGATCACCGGCCCGGGCGAGCCGGCCGAGCTGCTGCGGGGCCTGATCGAGATCACCAGGTCAGACCGGGAAAGCACCAGCGTGCTGACCCTGCGCACGGCCACCAGGTCGAAGGTCGAGGCAGTCGTCACGGTCGAGCCACTGCGCTCCGCCGATGCCGCACTCGCCCAGGTCACGCTGCGGATCCCGGCACCGCCTGCGGAGCGGTTCATCGACCCGGCGCTGATGCGCACGACGCTGCTCGAAGGCGCGGTCAAGCGGATCGGCGGCGCGCTCGATTTCGAGCAGATGGCACCGGAGCTGGTGAACATCCTCGTGCCGAACTTCTGCAACGCAGCCGGCCTGCTGCTCCTGGAGTCTGTCGTCGGCGACGCCGAGCAGGCGGACCCAGCCACGGACGGCACGTGCCTGGTGCGCCGGCTGGCGGTTGCCCATGACGACGACGACACGGGATGGGAAACCGTGTTCCCGGTGGGCGAGACCCTGCGCTATCCCGCGGGCACCCCCTACACGCGGTGCCTGGAAACTCGCATGCCGGTCAGCGTCGTGATGAGCGAGAAGGAGGCGGTTAAGCTCGCGCGGGCGTGGATGCGCAGGCCGGCAGCGCGGCTGATCGCCGGCGGGTCGATGCTGCTGCTCCCGCTGCTCGCCGGGGAGACGCTGCTCGGGCTGGCCGTGTGCACCAGGCGGGTCGGCTTCCGCCGGTTTGACGCCTATGACACCGAACTCGGCATGGAGTTCGCCAGGCGCACCGCGGTCTTCATGGACACGGCCCGCCGCTACAGCATCGAGCGGACCACGGCGCTGACCCTGCAGCGCAGCCTGCTGCCGAGCGAGCTATCCGCGCCCGCATCGGTGGAAGTCGACAAGCTGTACCTGCCAGGCAGCAAGCTGATCGGCGTCGGTGGCGACTGGTACGAGGCGATCACGCTGCCCGGCGGCCGGGTCGCGCTGATCGTCGGCGACGTCGCCGGGCACGGCGTGTACGCGGCCATGACGATGGGCCGGCTGCGTACCGCGATCAAGACGCTGACCATGCTCGAGCTGAGCCCCGCCGAGTCGCTGCAGCGGCTCGACGAGCTCATGCACGAGCTCGGCGTTTCCGAGCCGCACTTCGCTACTTGCATCTACGCGATCTACGACTCGGTGGACGGCACCTGCGAGCTGGCGTCGGCCGGCCACCTGCCGCCGTTGCTGGTGCGTCCTGACGGCAGCAGCGAGTTCATCGACCTCTCCCCGTCTCCGCCGCTTGGCATCGGCGCCAGCCCGATCAGCAGCCGGACGCTGCAGATCCAGGACGGCAGCCTGCTCATGATGTACACCGACGGGCTGGTGGAGAAGCGAACCGAGGACATCGACGACGGCCTGGCCAGGCTGCGCGGGGCGTTCGGGGCAGAGTCACTGAAGCAGCCGCTGGCCGAGCTCTGCACTGCATCACTCGCCGGCGTCTACGAGGATCACCAGCGTGACGACATCGCGATCCTGCTCGCGAGGCTGAGCCGCAGCGCGCCTGAGCGGCATGTCACGTGGAACTTCGCCCCCAAGCTCACGGCCGCCCGCCGGGCGCGCTCGCTCATCAAGCGGCCGCTGCGAGACTGGGGGCTGACCGAGCTGACCCCGCTGGCCGAGCTTGTCATCTCCGAGCTCGTCACCAACGCGGTCCGGTACGCGCAGAGCAAGATAAGCCTTCGCCTGGTGTTCGAAGGTGGCCTTTTCTGCGAGGTGCTCGACGACTCAGCTGCCCTGCCGCGGCTGCGCCAGGCCACCGACGACGACGAGCGCGGCCGCGGCCTGCAGGTGGTCAGCCAGCTCGCGCAGCGCTGGGGAGCGAGGCGGGCCGGCGCGGGCAAGGTGGTCTGGTGCGAGCTTGCCGTGCCGTCGGCGCACAGGCACGGGAACGCCGCCGATGCCGCTGAACCGGCAGAGGGGGCGCAAGCTGGCGCGGGGACTGACCAGCCTGACGGGGCTGCGACGGTCGACGGGTCAGTGATTGTCGATGGCGCCGTGGTTGTCGATGGCGCCGTGGTTGTCAATGGCGCCGTGGTAGCTGGCGAGGCTGTGGCAGCGGGCGACGCCGTGGCGGTCGGCGCCGCCGTGCCAGTCAATGGGGCCGGCCGGCCAGCCGACCGGAATGGGACGAGCGAAGGTGCCGGGTCAGCCGATGGGCCGAGGCCGCTCACGACAGCCACTCCTGTGACCAATCTCAAGGCAGACGTTCCGCCGCCGGCCAAGCCAGTCGCCGATACTGCCGGCAATGGCTCGCGCCCCCGCCATAAGCGCCGGGGCGGCAGTTCCAAGGGCAGCGAGCAGGCGGGCGCCGCGACTCCCGCGTAGCTCCTAAGCCTCTGTCACAAGATGATCCAAAACGACTCTTGGTCATAACTCTTCCTATGCCTGCCTGGTTTATGCTTTAATAACCGCGATTATGATCGTTCGCTGGATCTTGCCTGGTCCGTGAGCGATCGTGGGGAGGAATCGTCAATATGAGCACTACTCGACAGGCGCCAGAGTTCACCAGACTCTTGACGCCAGCAGAAGTCGCCGCGATGTTCCGGGTAGATCCGAAGACGGTGACCAGGTGGGCCAAGGACGGCAAGCTGACTTCGGTCCGCACTCTCGGTGGCCACCGCAGGTACCCGGAGGCGGAAGTACGCGCGCTACTTGACCAGATCAGCGGAACGGCGCGCCCCTGAGCCCGAGTCATGAACGCCTGAGCCCGCAACCTTAGCGCAGGACAAGCACCGCCGCCGTCAGCTGACGGTGGCGGTGCTTGTCGCGCTGTCTGTCGGCACCGTCGATGCCTGAAGTGCCGTCGGCCTGCCCGCCGGGTCCTTCAGCCTGCCTGCGACCCTCGGCCTGCCCGCCCGGTCCCTCAGCCTGCCTGCCGGGGCCTTCGGCCTGCCTGCCCGGTCCCTCAGCCTGCCTGCCCGGTCCCTCAGCCTGCCTGCCGGGGCCTTCGGCCTGCCTGCCCGGTCCCTCGGCCTGCCTGCCGGGTCCCTCAGCCTGCGCCGCTGGGGTTGTGGGTGAACAGGAGCAGGTAGTCACCATGCTCAGGCCACATGTTCGTGTAGGTGAACGGCAGCCCGTCGAAGATCGATCCGACTGATACGCCCTGGATGTTCTCCAGGTCAGGATTGGTGTTCAGGGTGTTGATCTCGACCACCCAGACCCGCTTCACGTGCAGGAGCCGGGCGCGGATCTGCTTCAGCGAGGCTGG
>JASHXW010000451.1 GCA_030043395.1 Streptosporangiaceae bacterium | reverse complement strand
ATCCACGAACTCGCACAGCAGCTGCGGGTCGACTCCATCCGGTGCAGCACCGCGGCCGGATCTGGCCATCCGACCTCGAGCATGTCGGCCGCCGACCTGATGGCCGTGCTGCTGGTCCGGCACTTCCGGTACGACTGGCAGCGCCCCGATGACCCGGCCAACGACCACCTGATCTTCTCCAAGGGGCACGCGTCCCCGTTGCTGTACTCGATGTTCAAGGCGGCGGGCGTCGTATCCGACGAGGAGCTGATGACCGGCTACCGCCAGTTCGGCTCGCGGCTGGAGGGACACCCGACCCCGTTGCTGCCATGGGTCGACGTTGCCACCGGCTCGCTGGGCCAGGGCCTGCCGGACGGGGTCGGCGTCGCGCTGGCCGGCAAGTACCTCGACGAGCTGCCTTACCGGGTCTGGGTGCTGTGCGGGGACAGCGAGACGGCGGAAGGCTCGATATGGGAGGCGCTGGACAAGGCAAGCCACTACCGGCTGGCCAACTTGACCGCCATCGTCGACGTCAACCGCCTCGGCCAGCAGGGCCCGACGGAACTGGGCTGGGACCTGGACACGTACGCCAAGCGGGTGGAGGCGTTCGGCTGCCACGCCGTCGCCATCGACGGGCACGACCTCGGCGAGATCGACAAGGCGCTCGGCCAGGCGGCCGAAGCCGACCGGCCCACGGTGATCCTGGCTCGCACCCGCAAGGGCCGCGGGTTCGACGAGGTCGAGGACCGCGAGGGCTGGCATGGAAGGCCGCTGCCTGAGCAGATGGCGGAGCGGGCCATCATCGAGCTGGGCGGCGCGCGCAACCTGGTGGTCACCGGCCCGCGTCCCGCTGGCGGATCGCCCCGGGCATGGCCAAGTGGCGAGGTGAGCCTGCCGCGCTACGAGCCCGGCGCCAAGGTGGCGACGCGGCTAGCTTTCGGCGAGGCGCTGGCAGCGGTCGGAGCGCGCGCTGGCGTCGTCGCCCTCGACGGGGAGGTCGGCAACTCCACGCACCTGGAGGAGTTCGCCAAGGCGCATCCTGAGCGCTACTTCGAGATGTTCATCGCCGAGCAGCAACTAGTAGCGGCTGCGGTCGGCCTGTCCGTCCGCGGGTACGTCCCTTTCGCCGCCACGTTCGCCGCCTTTCTCACCCGTGCCTACGACTTCATCCGCATGTCGGCCATCTCCCAGGCGAACATCCGGTTGTGCGGCTCCCATTGCGGCGTAGAGATCGGCGCGGACGGACCTTCGCAGATGGCCCTGGAGGACCTGGCCATGATGCGAGCCGTGCACGGCTCGACGATCCTGTATCCCAGCGACGCGACCAGCACGGCTGCGCTCGTGGAGCAGATGGCTCGCAGCGATGGCATCGTCTACATGCGCACTACGCGCGGCGCGTACCCGGTGCTGTACGGACCGGGTGAGGAGTTCCCGATCGGCGGCGCGAAGCTGCTCCGCTCCAGCCCGGGCGACCAGATCACGCTGATCGGGGCCGGCGTCACAGTGCATAACTGCCTGGCCGCGGCGGACCAGCTCAGCGAGGAGGGCGTCGGAGCCCGCGTAGTGGACCTGTACTCGGTCAAGCCGATCGACACCCAGGTCCTGCTCGAGGCGGCGGCCGCAACGACGGGCCGGATCGTGGTGGCCGAGGATCACTACCCGGCCGGCGGCATCGGCAGCGCGGTCCTCGACGCATTCAACGAAGCAGGACACCCGGTCAGCGTGCGCCACCTGGCCGTGCGCGGCCTGCCCGGCTCAGGGACCCCTGCCGAGCTAATGGAGGCAGCCGGGATTTCCGCTGGCGAGATCGCCAAGGCCGCGCGTGAGGTGCTCCGCGCCCAGCCCAGGGGTAAGCCGACGGCAGGATAGGGGACTGACATGACCGGGCGGGCGGGCACGGAGGCAGATGTCCTGGTGATCTTCGGCATCACCGGGGATCTCGCGAAGAAGCAAACCTTCCGCGCGCTGTACCGCATGGAGCGCCGCAAGGAGCTTCAGTGCCCGGTCATCGGGGTGGCCCGCCGCGAGTGGTCGGCGGCGACCCTGCGGGACAACGCGCGCCGGGCCATCGAGGACTCCGGGGAGAAGATCAGCGAGCGCGTGTTCCAGCGACTTGCTGAGCGGCTGTCGATGGTCACCGGCGACTACCAGGACCCGGAGACTTATGCTCGCATCGCCCAGGCCATCGAAGGCAAGCATCAGCCCGCCTTCTACCTGGAGATCCCGCCGGCGCTGTTCGCCCGTGCGGTGGAAGGCCTGGCCGGAGCCGGCCTCACCAAGCAGGCGAGGGTGGCCATAGAGAAGCCGTTCGGCAACGACCTGGCGTCCGCCCGGGCCCTGAACGCGGAACTGCAGAAGTTCCTGCAGGAATCCCAGATCTATCGCATCGACCACTTCCTGGCCAAGGAACCGACGATCGACATCATGTATCTCAGGTTCGCTAACTCCATCTTCGAGCCCCTGTGGAACCGCGACCACATCCAGAGCGTCCAGGTCACGATGGCTGAGGACTTCGGGGTCGATGACCGCGGGGCGTTCTACGATCCGGTCGGAGCACTGCGCGACGTCGTGCAGAACCACCTGCTGCAGGTCATAGGCCTCGTGGCGTCCGAGCCGCCAAGCGCCGCCGATGCCGACAGCCTGCGCGACAAGCGGCTGGAGGTGTTCCGGGCCATGCCTGCGGCCGACCCGAGCCGCTATGTCCGCGGGCAGTACGACGGGTACCTCTCCGTGCACGGCGTGAGCCCGGGATCGCAGACCGAGACCTTCGCGGCGCTGCGGCTGGAGATCGACAACTGGCGCTGGTCGGGGGTGCCGTTCTTCATCCGCGCGGGCAAGGAACTCCCTGTGCGGGTCACCGAGGTGAGGATCATCTTCAGGTCGCCGCCCCGGCTGGTGTTCACCACGCATACGCCGCACCCCGACGAGCTTGTCATGCGGATCGACCCAGCGCCGGGAGCCGACCTCAGCGTCCAGGTGAAGGAGCCTGGTGCCGGGCAGTCGCCACGAACGGTCGACCTCTCGCTGATCTTCGCTGACGAGCTGCCGGATCCGCCCGAACCGTATGAGCGGCTGCTTGGCGACCTCATGATGGGAGAGAGCAAGCTCTTCGTCCGCGAGGACAGCGAGGAGGAGACCTGGCGCATCGTCCAGCCGCTGCTGGATGCACCGCCCCCGGTGCAGCCGTACGCCCGCGGATCATGGGGACCGCAGGGCGCTGGCGAGCTGCTCACCGGGCACCCTAGCTGGCGTCGCCCCTGGCTTCCCCCG
>JASHXW010000450.1 GCA_030043395.1 Streptosporangiaceae bacterium | reverse complement strand
ACCACCCGCCACGTTCCACCGGTTCTCCTCGCGCTCGCGCATGATTCGCCGTCGGCGCCGCCTGCCTGTGACGTACAAGACGTGACGCTATTGACTCGCGAGTGCGAGACGCTATCGGCCGGGTCACACGCCGTTCTCGGCCCGGCCAGTACCGCGGCCGGATCGGCGGCCAGCGTCCGGCTAATTGTTGCGTATCATAACCGATTCAAGAATTCGGGCGAGTCATCGTAATAGCGGGCATGGCACCCGGTTGCTAAGTTTTTTGACTTGGTAAAGTCTTGGCTGAATTCCGGTGAGTCGCGTAAGGTCAATTGCGGATGTTCGCCTTACGATCTGGGGCATGACTAGCGTATTGCTTGCCGAGGACGACCCGTCTATTTCCGAACCGCTGGCCCGGGCTTTGCGGCGAGAAGGATACGAGGTCGGAGTTTCTGCTGACGGCCCAGGAACGTTCGAGGTCGCGAAGGCCGGCGGAATCGACCTCATCGTGCTCGACATCGGGCTGCCCCGGATGGACGGGCTTGAGGTGTGCCGGCGACTGCGGCTGGCGGGCCAATCCACGCCAGTGCTGATCCTGACCGCCCGCGCCGAAGAGGTCGATACGGTGATCGGCCTGGATGCGGGCGCGGACGACTACGTCACCAAGCCGTTCCGGCTCGCCGAGTTCCTGGCCAGGGTCCGCGCTCTGCTGCGCAGGGGCGCCTCGCCCGCGCAGGTAGTGCAGGGCGTGCGGATCGACAGCGACGCGCGCCGCGCATGGCTCGGCGACGCCGAGCTCGACCTGACGTCGAAGGAATTCGACTTGCTGCACCTGCTGGTGTCAGAAGCGGGGAAAGTCGTCACCCGTGATCAGATCATGCGCCAGGTCTGGGATAGCAAATGGTGGGGGTCGACGAAAACCCTCGACATGCACGTGTCGTGGCTGCGGCGAAAGCTCGGCGATGACGCTCATAACCCGCACTACATTACGACGGTGCGCGGAGTCGGATTTAGGTTCGAGCGCGGGGACTGATTCTCATGCAGCGCCGTCTGCTTGGCTCCATGGTCGGCGTGGCCATCGGTACGGTGATCGCGTTCTGGGCAGGGCTGGCGGTCATCGCCGTGCTCCGCGGCCCGGGGCGACACGGCACCGTGCCCGGCCACCTAGCCACGTCGACGCAGGTGGTGCTGGTCGCGCTGACCGTCCTGATTGTCGCCGCCGGAGTGGCTGCGGCGCAGGCGCGGCGGCTGGCCAGGCCGGTCAGGCACCTGGCCAGGGCTGCGGACCGGATCGGCTCCGGTGACTCTCGGCCGGTCGGCCGGCGCTACGGGATCGGCGAGCTCGACCGGGTCGCCGAAGGGCTGGACAGCGCGGCGCAACGGCTGAGCGACTTCATCTCGGCGGAGCAGGACTTTGCCGTGGATGCCTCGCACCAGCTTCGGACGCCGCTGACCGCGCTGTCCATGCGCCTTGAGGAAATGGTGGAGGCCGCCGATGACGCGGAGGTGGTCCGGGAGGAAGGCGCCGCCGCGCTGGCGCAGGCCGACCGGCTAGCGCAGGTAGTCGGCCAGCTTCTCGGCCGGGCGCGCCGCTCGTCGTCTGGTGCCCCGAAGCTGTCCAGCATCGATGACATCATCTCCCAGCAGGTGACCGAGTGGGAGCCGTCGTTCCGGGGGGAGAACAGGAAGCTGGAGGTGGCAGGCGACAAGGGACTGCGCGCCTACGTGAGCTCAGGGGGCGTCTCGCAGGTCGTGGCCACCCTGCTGGACAACGCGCTTGTCCACGGTGGCGGGACAGTGAGCATCCGGACGTCGCAGACGCCCAGGTCAGTGGTGATCGAGGTCAAGGACGAGGGCAAGGGGGTGCCCGCTGACCTGGTGCACCGGATCTTCGAGCGGAGCGTGAGCGGAGCGGGCGGGACAGGCCTCGGCCTCGCGGTCGCCAAGTCGGTCGCCTCGTCCGACGGCGGGCAGCTGGTGCTCGTCCGACCCCGGCCGGCGACGTTCGCGGTCATCTTCCCGCAGCCAGTGAGCGAGGATCTGGAAGAGCCGGCAGTTGCGGGTCCGGCCTGATCGCCCCGTAGGCTACGGCCCGTGGGGCTTGACGGTTTGCGCGCGGATGGCGAGAACGCCGGGGCACCCGTGGTCGGGATGGTGGGTGCTGGCCAGCTTGCCCGCATGACCGCTCAGGCCGCGATCGGGCTCGGCATCGAGTTCCGGGTGCTCGCCGGCTCGCCGGCCGAGAGCGCGGCTCAGGTCTGCGCGGGGACGTTCATCGGGGACTACCGGTCCGCCGATGACCTGCTGGCGTTCGGGGCGGGCTGCGATGTGGTGACCTTCGACCACGAGCACGTGCCCGGCGAGCACCTGGCCGCGCTCGAAGCCATCACGGCGGTCCGGCCCGGTGGGCAGGCCCTGCGGTTCGCTCAGGACAAGGCTGCGATGCGAGATCGGCTGACCGCGTCCGCGACTCTGGCCGAGCTCGGCGTCCGCTGCCCGCGCTACCAGCGCGTCGCGAGCACCGAGGAAGTCGCTAGCTTCGCGGCGGAGCTCGCTGGCCCGGCCGGCGACGGCTGGCCGCTCGTGCTGAAGGCGACGTCCGGTGGCTACGACGGCAGGGGAGTGTGGATCTGCCCGGACCAGCAGGCGGCCGATGACGTGCTCGCGCATGGCATCGGCCTCATCGCCGAGGAGCACATCGCCTTCGACCGGGAGCTCGCGGTGCTGATCGCCAGGTCGCCCAAGGGTCAGG
>JASHXW010000449.1 GCA_030043395.1 Streptosporangiaceae bacterium | reverse complement strand
CCGTCCAGGTGAACCGGGAGCTGACCAGCAGGTTCCCGTCCGTGTCCAGCTGGACCGCGTTGATGTGGAACCAGTCCCAGGGGGTGCTTGCAGCGGCAGGCAACGGCGCGTGGCTGTCACGGTAGGGCACGTGATCCGCGCTGTTCCACTGGAAGAGGACCCTGCCTGTCGCGATGTCGATCTCCTGCACGACGCCGTCGATGACTTTCTGATCGGCCGGGCCACCCATTGCCGTGAGGTTCGCCGTGGCGACCTTGTTAGCCACGATCAGCGCGGTGTCCCACGGCGTGATGACGAACTCGTGCCAGCTGGCCGTGTAGCCATTTCCGGCGCGCACCGTGGCGATCAGCCGGTGCTGGTCGCTGTAGATGTAATCGGTGTCGGGCGGAATCAAGCCCGTCTGTCCCAGGTGGCCGAGCTGGCACCAGGTGAGCACTGGCTGGCCGTGGTAGCTCTGAGTGCGGAAGTCCGTCGCTCCCTGACCCGGCGGCAGGGCATGGAACCAGATGACCTTGCCCGTCAGGCTGACGATTTCCGGACCGGCCGGATAGCCGCCGCCGGCGGTGGCGAGGAAGATGTCGTCGCGGCTGCTGGCCGCGCCCGGATCGTGCGTGAGCACCTTCAGTGGCGGCGGACCCGCGTGCACCGGCGGCGCGACGAGACGAGGGCCGACGGTACAGGCAGCTAGGAGCAAAGCGAAAACGGCGCACGCGAGGACGAGGGCGCCTTTTCGAGCCACGCCGACACCTTATGCCAACCCCATCCAGCGATCGGCGCAGGCGGAATCGGCCAACAAGCGATCAGCCCGGACGCCTGCACGCCTCCGCCGGGTGCAGACGTCCAGGATGACGGCGTCTCACTGACCCAGCCATTAATTAGGACGTCCACGCGTCTCCGCCGGGTGTAGGCGTCCGGCTTAGCGAAGGCCCGGCTGGCTGGCGGTTAGGCCGGACGCCTGCACGCGTCCGCCGCGTGTAGGCGTCCGGATTAGTGGAGGTCCGGCTGGCTGGCGGTCAGGCGATCGCGCCGATTGCGGCAGCTTCCGGCTGGTCGGGAACGGCGCCGTCGACGTAGACCACCTTGCTGGCTGAGTTCGCCGGGACACGCGGTCCGGGCAGCACGATTCCGGTCAGGTTGAGCGGGTCGGCTGCCGAGACCTGGACAGTCTCGCCGCCACGGCGCTGCTTGCGGATCACCCGCAGCACGTCGACTGCCTCGGGATGGGCGTACTGCTCGCCACTGAACCCAGTCACGAACCGGCCACCGCGGATCGTCCCCCTGGCCTCCATCCGCCGGAACGCCCACAGCACGTCGCGCCACGGAACGCCGATGTTCTCGCGGGCAACCAGGTCGTGGAACACGACGCCCCATCGAGCGGCGAGCTGCTCGGCGACAGCCTCGGCAAGCTCGTCCCGGTCAGCATCGCCAGCTGGGCTTGGCAGCAGCGACCAGCGGCCCGACGACCCGGCGGACGTCCCGCGCAGGCCGCGCCGCAGCCCGCGCGTCTGCGGGATCCGCTGCGCTGTCCCCCGCCGCATCAGCGAGCGAATCGCCCGGAACCCATCGGCGGTGACCAGGCCACGGGCCACGCCATCCCAGAGCGCGTCCTCGATCTCATGGGGGGAATGGCCGGTCAGCGCCGCCAGGTCGGACCGGAACAGCGCGCCGCGCTCGCGGAGCGCGGCGAGCACGTCGCGCGAGCTGCCCGGCTCGGGCTCGGCCGGGCTCACGTCGCCGCGCACGGCGCGCAGCAGCCACGGCAGGTCGTCGCGTAGTGCCAGGGTGATCGGAGTGGCGCGGGACGGCATCCGGCCAGGGCGCCGCTGGCCGGGCTCGGGCTCTGCATCCCTGGCCGACAGCCGTCCCCAGCAGACTTGGCCGGACATGCACAGCTCGTCCAGCCACTCGTGCCTGTAACCGTCGACCCGGGCTGCCAGGACGCCGTGCTCCCACGCCCCGGCGGCCAGCTCGAAGCCCTGCAGCTGCTCGATGACCGACAGGACGCCGAATCGGCCCTCGCGCCTGCTCCCCTCGGCCACGTGCTGCCAGCGCAGCAGGAAGCGCATGAAATCCCGCGGCGTCACGGGCTCGACCTCACGGCGGCGCCGCTCCCTGGTGTAGACGTGAATCCGCGACAGCAGCCGCCTGGCGCAGAACTCTTCCTCGCCGTCCCGACTGGTGAAGTGACCCCGGATGGCGAACCCCTCTGCCTCCAGAGCTGCCAGACCGCGCACGATCAGCGTCTCGGGCAGGAAGGTCGCCTCGGCCAGCGCCGCGACGGGCGATGGACCCCGGCAATCCAGGTGACCGCGCAGCAGCCGGGCCACGGCGGCGTCCTCGTCCTCAGTGCCAGCCGCTGCCAGGCCGGACGGCACCGGGTGAAGTTCGGCCGCGGCGTACAGCGCCCTGACCGCAGGCAGGCGCTCGGCTGCGCACCACAGGTCACCAGCTGGGCTCCTGATCGTGAAGGCGCGCCGGGCGCCGACCAGGGCGTCGAACCAAGGCTGCCAGTGCGGAACGGGCTTGACGGCTACGAGGTTCATCAGCACGTCGTGCAGCTCGTCGGCGTCGCGCGGATCTGGCCGTACCTGCTCGGCCACCCGCTCGATCGCCTCCGGATCGAGCCGCGCCAGCTCATGAGGCTGGACGGGAAGGCCGCGGCGCAGCGGTACCTGGCGGCTACGACGCTCCTCCAGCGGCGCGTCGTCGAGATAGGTGAACGGCCGCCCGTTCAGGATCTCGTGCGCGAGCACGGACGGCTCGGTTGTGTCCCGGACGATCACGGTGACCTGGCCGGACTCGATCCCGCCGATGAGCTGCTTCAGGCCATCGATGTCCATCGCCTCGTGCAGGCAATCCGTCAGCGTCTGGCGGACCAGCACGTGGTCAGGTATCTCAAGCGGGCCCGGCGCGACGTTCTCCTGGCAGGCCGCCAGCGTCGGGAACACGGCCGCCATCAGGTCGTCCGCCTCCATCCGCTGCACCGCTGGCGGGTTCTTCTTCCCGCCACGCATCCGCAGCACGGCCAGCGACGTGTTCAGGTTCCACCGCCACCGGGCGGCGAACATCGGCGAGGTCAGCACGGCCTGGCGGACGACCTCCTCGACGGTTCCCGAGGCCAGGAACTTCGGGACCCGGTCCAGCGGGAAGCTGTGCTGCGGTCCGAGTGACAGCAGGATCGCGTCGTCGCTGGCGGCCGCCTGTAGCTCGAAATCGAACGTCACGCAGAATCGCTTGCGCAGCGCCAGCCCGAGCGCGCGGTTCAGCCGCGCGCCGAACGGCGCGTGGCCGACGAGCTGCATCCCGCCGGCATCGTCGAAGAAGCGCTCGAGCACGATCGTGTCCATCGTGGGCAGGACCCCGAGCTGGGCGAGGCCCGCTCCCAGGTACGCCACGATCGTCTCCGCCGCCGCGTCGCCGATGCCGCACTCGGCCATCAGCCAGCTGACGGCCTCGTCCTGACCGCCGTCCGCCAGCCGGCTCCCTATCTCGGCACGGAGCGCGCTGACCTCCGCGGACAGCTCCTCTGTGCGCCCTGGCGCCTCGCCGAGCCAGAACGGGACCGACGGCGGCGCGCCCTGCGCGTCGACGACCCTGACCACGCCAGGCTCCACCCGCCGGATCCGCCAGGACGTCGTGCCCAGCAGGAAGACATCGCCTGCCATGCTCTCGATCGCCCAGTCCTCGTTGACGGTCCCGACCAGGGCGTTGTCCGGCTCGGCGAGTACCCGGTAGTCACCGAGCTCGGGAATGGCGCCGCCCGAGGTCAGGGCGGCCATCCGCGCGCCACGCCTGCCGCGAAGCTGCCCGTTCACCTGGTCCCGGTGCACATACCACGCCCGGCGGCCCCGGCCGGTCCTGATTCCCTCCGAGACGAGCTCGGCGACATCGGCGAAGTCGTCGGGTGACACCGACGAGAACGGAGCGGCGCCCCGGACTAGCGTCAGCATCTCCTGCTCCGCCCACTCCTGCGCAGCGCACTCGGCCACGACCTGCTGGGCGAGGATGTCCAGCGGGCAGGACGGGATCACCAGCGCGTCCAGCCGCCCGGCCAGGGTGCCCCGCATCAGTGCCGCGCACTCCACAAGCTCGTCGCGGGTGGTCGGGTACAGGCGGCCGAACGGGATCCCGGTGCGGCTGTGATTGGACCGGCCGACTCGCTGCAGGAACGTGGCGAAGCTGCGCGGCGAGCCGATCTGGCAGACGAGCTGCACCGGGCCGATGTCGATGCCGAGCTCCAGCGACGCCGTCGCCACCAGGGCGCGCAGGTCGCCAGCCCGCAGCCTGGACTCGACTCGCTGCCTGCGCTCCCTGGACAGGCTGCCGTGGTGAGCCGCTACCTGCCCGTCGCCGAGCCTCTCGCCGAGCTCGTGCGCGACGCGCTCGGCCATCCGCCTGGTGTTGACGAAGACCAAGGTTGTCTGGTGCTCGGCGACGTGCCCGGCGATCAGGTCAAGGATCTCGGCCATCTGCTCGGTCGTTCCGACCGCCCCGAGCTCGTCGGACGGCAGCTCCATCGCCAGGCGCAGCTCGCGGCGGTGCCCGGTATCGACGATCGAGCACAGCGGCGCACCGTCCTGGTCGCTGCGCTCTGGGCCGGCGCCGACCAGCAGCCGGGCCATCGCCTCGACCGGGCGCTGGGTAGCGGAGAGGCCGATTCGCTGAAGGGGACGTTCGGCGACGTGGGCGAGTCGCTCGAGGGTGAGCGCGAGGTGGGATCCGCGCTTGTTGGGCGCAACGGCGTGGATCTCGTCCACGATCACCGTGCGCGTCGCCCGCAGCATCGCCCGCGGTTTCTCGGCAGTCAGCAGCAAGTACAGCGACTCGGGCGTCGTGATCAGGAAGTCCGGCGGCTTCTTGACCATGGCCGCGCGCTCGGCAGCCGCTGTGTCACCGGTCCGGACCGCCACCCGGATGTCCGGCGCCGGCATTCCGAGCTCGGCTGCCACCTGGGCGATCTCGGCGAGCGGACGCTCCAGGTTCTGCCAGATGTCCACGGCAAGCGCCTTCAGCGGCGAGACGTACACCACCTGCGGCCCGGCACCGGGCTCCTCGCCTGCCTCGTGCGCCCGGTAGATCCGGTCGATGCAAACCAGGAAGGCAGCCAGCGTCTTGCCCGAGCCGGTCGGGGCCGCGATCAGAGTGTGCTTGCCCGCCGCGATCTGCGCCCAGCCAGCGGCCTGGGGTTCAGTCGGCCCGGCGGGGAACCGCCTGGCGAACCATGCCCCGACGGCAGGGTGGAACGACTCCAGCACCTGGCCACATTAACCCAGGCCAGTGACAGTCAGGCCGGCGAGTTTGTTCCGCTGATGAGATAAGGCCATCTCAGCCGGGCCGCCAGCTGGAGCGGCCCGGCTGAGCCTCGGGCAGGGCCTAGCGGACTAGCGTGATCGTGTCGAGCTGGGCGCCGTCCTCCGAGAGTCCCGTGACGCTCAGCGTGGAGGTGGCTCCCGGACGCCAGCCTGGCTGGCTGTTCAGCACCAGCAGGCAGTAGCCGGTGTAACGGACGCGCGACCAGGTGACGGTCTCGTCGGTCGTGTTCCCGTCCGCGACGTTGATGTAGGTGGGAACCGAGGCGACGTTGTTGACGTTGCCCTCGTAACTGTCGGAGACCGGGAAGGAGTACAGGCTCTTGCCCGCTCCGCCGGCGCAGATGTAAGTAGTGCCCGCGGTGGCGGGGTAGATCGTCGAGCCGATCGGCGCCGGGTTCGTCACGTTGCCGCCGCGCAGCGGGTCGGTGCGCTCGTACACGTGGTTGTGCCCGTTGATCACCAGGTCCACCTGGTACTGGTCGAACAGCGGCACGAAGAACTGCTCGGCACCGCCTTCGCAGCCATGCACCACGCACGTGCTGTAGGCGCAGTGGTGGAAGTAGGCGACGATGAAGTCCACGTTCGGGTTGGCGCGCAGCGAGGCGAGCGTGGTGTTCAGCCAGGCGACCTGCGCGCCGTTCGAGTACCCGAAGTTGGCGGGCAGCTCGTAGGACACGTCGTTCGCGTCCAGGCTGACGACTCCGACGTTCCCGTAGATGAAGGAGTAGTAGGTCGGCGGAGTGGAACTCGACGGCTCGCCAGGGAAGTCGAACCTGGCGTACTGAGCGCCGTAACCGTCTGGTGAGTACCAGGCCTCCATCTCGTGGTTGCCGACCGCGACCTGCCAGGGTATGGCGGAGGCGGCGAGCTCGATCTCGGTGAAGTAGGAGTCCCACGCGCGCGGGTCGTAGGAGTCCGTGATCAGGCCGCTTCCGCCGTCCTCGGCGTACGAGACGTCGCCGGCGTGCAGGTGGAAGGCCGGGTTCTGCGCCCTGATCAGGGTGGCTGTCCCGACGGCGTCGTAAGTGACGCCCTGGTCCCCGAAGGCGGTGAAGGTGAACGGGGAACGGCTTCGCGGCGCGGTGGTGAACGTGCCCAAGGTCGTTACGTCACCAGAGTAGTCCCAGCCCTCGTGGCCGACGCTGTAGTAATAGGTCTGGCCGGGCTGCAGCCCCGTCACCAGGGCGTGCGGGTAGTACTGCTCGATGGTGCTCGGCGCAGAGGGCGGGACGGAGTCGATCGGGGTGACGATGCTCATCTGCGTCGTCACCGTCCGGACGTCGGCGGCGATCTGGCCGCCCAGGTTGGTGGGCGAGTTGCCGATCCTGATGAACGGATTCGTCACCGAGGCCGGCACCTGCCAGCCGACGGCCATTTGCGTGGTGGGGTCCGCTCCGTAGGCGATGTGACGCCCGAATGGCGCGACGTAACTGCCGCCGGGAGCGTCAGGATTCGTGAGCAGCATTGGCGAGGACCGGCGGACTGGCCTGGTCGTCGCAGCGGACGCGCTGGAGCTCAGCAGAGCCGGGCCAGCAAGGGCCACCCCGGCGCCGATAACACCGCCGCGCAGCAGGTTACGACGTGAGGTGGCGTGGCGGAACCATTCGTGCTGTTCCGCGAGACTGAGGCGCTTCGCCTGTTCAGGCGTCATGCGTGAGGTCGTCATGCAGCGGACCCTAGGGACCGATTGTGACGCGAGGGTGGCAGGAAAGCGAACAAACCCTATCGGACAATGGATCAATCGGGGCTGATCTGCCGCTCGCGGAGGCTACGCCCGCTGGAGCCTCCTAGACGCCTTTATCATTATTTCTAACTCTATGTCAATGGCCAGCGGCGGTATATCCTGATTTCATGTCCGGCATCGGTCGCTCCGGCCACGGCAAGGCAGTCGGCATGCTCATCGCCCTCTCCGTGGGCGCAGGTCTGCTTTCCGCGAGCGCTGTCATTCCCATCATCGGTGTCGCCGGCGTCGCTACCCGCGATGTCGCCACCACATTCAACAACCTGCCAGTTTCAGGGCTCGGCCAGCTTCCGGCACGCTCGGAAATCCTCAACTCCAGCGGCCAGATAATTGCCTATTACTACCCGCGCAATATCTACCGGATCCCGGTTACCTACGGCCAGATCGCTCCGGTGATGCGTGATGCGATCATCTCGATCGAGGACTCGCGGTTCTACCAGCACGGCGCACTCGACCTGCGCGGAACGCTGCGCGCACTCGCCACGACGCTCGCTGGCACCGAGGTCCAGGGCGGATCTGACATTGCTCAGCAATACGTCAAGAACGCGTGCATCCTGACGGCCATGTCCCCCGCCGCGGCCGCGGCGTGCAGCGCCGAAACTGTCGCCAGGAAAGTCCGCGAGCTTCGAATCGCCGCGAACATCATGCGGAAAATGAACAAGCACCAGCTTCTCGCCGCCTACCTCAATGCCGTCTACTTCGAGAATGAGTCGTACGGCATTGAGGTCGCGTCAAGGTTCTACTTCTCCACGCCCGCCTCGAGACTCACCCTGCCCGAGGCGGCGATGCTCGCTGGCCTGGTGCAGAACCCGTACGCCTACGACCCGCTCCTGCACCCGCAGGCGGCAAAAATCCGGCGTAACGAAGTCCTCGCGCGGATGCGGCAGCTTGGCTATATCTCGCTTGCGGTGGCCAGGCGGGCCGAGGCCACGCCGCTCGGCTTGCGCGTGTCGTCGGTTCCGCTGCAGACCGGATGCATCAGCCCGGCGGCCAGCAAGGAAGCATTCTTCTGCCAGTACGTGCTGGCGGTAATGCAGCACGACAAGTCCTACGCCAAGGCATGGTCGGCCCTGAACACCACCGGCGGCCTGAGGATCTACACCACTTTGAGCGCCAAGGACCAGGCGGCCGCCGATTACGCCGTCAACTACGTCGAGCCGTCGCACTCCAACTACTACAACCCCGGGCACAACGCCGACACCGAGGTCATCATCCAGCCGGGCACGGGCGACATCAGGGCGCTCGCCATCAACCGGAAGTTCGGCACCGGGCGGGGTGAGACCACGATCAACTACGCGGTGAACACGCCGTACGGCGGCAGCGCGGGCGTCCAGACCGGATCGTCCTCGAAGATCTTCACGCTCGTGACGGCGCTCAAGCAGGGCCTGCCGTTCGGCTACAGCCTGCGAGTCACGTCCCCGACGACCGTCGGCCCGTTCTTCAACTGCAGCGGCGGCTACATCCCGCCCTACACCGTGATCAACGCCGAAGGTCCGCAAGGCCCAGCGACCTGGACGATCTACACCGGCACCGTGGCCTCGATCAACGCCTTCTACGTGACGCTGGAGCAGCGAGTAGGGCTCTGCAATGTCGTCAAGACGGCAGCCCAGCTCGGAATGACCAGGGCCGACGGGAACTCGCTGCTGCGGCGCGACCCCAAGCTCCCCCGCGGCGACGACCTGGCTGCCGACAACTACCCGTCCTTCACGCTCGGCACCGTCTACGTGTCGCCGATGGACATGGCTGACGCCTACGCGACCGTGGACGCGCTCGGCATCTACTGCAAGCCCACCGCGATCACGGCCATCACCGGGCCGAGCGGCGCAAGGTATCCGGTCCAGTCAGCCGATTGCCACCGCGTCCTGCGCAAGGGCATCGCCGAGGCAGCCAACTACGTCTTCCAGGGCGTGCTCGGTCCTGGCGGCACGGGCTACAACCGCGGGATCGGGATCCCCGCGGCGGCCAAGACCGGAACCGCCGATGGCGGCTTCTACGCCGCGTTCGCCGGGTTCACGCCCTTGCTCACCGGTTACGTGTCGGTCTTCAATCCGGTCGACCCGACTGGCCAGGGAGCGATGGTCGGAACGCGATCGTCCTATCGCGAGGTGGACGGCTACCTCGCCCAGCCCGGTCAGATGTTCGGCGACAACGCACCTGGCGCCACCTGGCAGCTGACATTCCTGCGACTGCACTTGCGGCCCGTGCCGTTCCGGCGACCGCCGTACTATCCCTACTTCGAACTGCCGCTGACCGGTCCCCCGCCGAAGACGCATTCGCACTCGCCGGGACACTCCCCGACGGGGGCGCCGACGACGCCGGTTGTCACGCCGACGCCTACGCCAACCATGTCGGCGTCACCGTCGCCTACGTGAGCCCTTAGCTGGGGCACGGCCGTCCGCGCGACCGGCTTGAGCGGCTGGACCGCGCGGCAGGACCGGCTGGACCGCGCGGCAGATCCGAAGTGGCCGTGCGCGGGGCGTGAGCGCGCGCCGTAAGGTCGTGGAGTCAGCTGGCTTCGAACCGAACTCTGGGGGTCGCGCGTGAAGGCTGTGCGCTTTGCCGAGTACGGCGCGGTAGACGTCCTGAATGTCGTCGAGGTGCCCAAGCCCGAACCTGGGCCAGGGCAGGTACTAGTGCAGGTGAAGGCGGCCGGCATAAACCCCGGTGAGGCCAAGATCCGCGAAGGCCTGCTGCACTCCAGGTTTCCGGCGACCTTCCCCTCAGGCCAGGGCAGCGACCTGGCCGGCATCGTATCCGAGCCCGGCGCCGGCGTGGCCGGCCATGCGGTCGGCGACGAGGTCATCGGCTTCACCGACAACCGCGCCAGTCAGGCCGAGTATTGCCTGGTCGAGGCCGGCAACCTGACCGGCAAGCCGCCCTCCGTGCCCTGGCCGGTCGCGGGTTCGCTGTTCGTGGTGGGAACTACCGCCTACGCGGCGGTCCGGGCGGTGGGAGTGACGAGCGGCGACGTGGTCGTGGTGGCCGGGGCCGCCGGCGGGGTTGGCTCGATCGCCGTTCAGCTTGCCAAGCTCGCCGGTGCAACGGTGCTAGGGCTGGCTGGCCAGGCTAACCACCAGTGGCTCACGGCCCATGGCGTCACACCGATCGCTTATGGCGATGGAGTCGCCGACCGGATCCGCGAGGCGACGCCGAAGGTCGATGCCTTCATCGACACGTTCGGCGCCGACTACGTCCGGCTTGCGCTCGACCTGGGTGTGCAGCCCGAGCGCGTCGATACGATCGTCAACTTCGGCGCCGTCGGCCAGTACGGCGTCCAGGCCGCTGGCAACGCCGCCGGGGCGAGCGCCGAGGTCCTCGCTGAGCTAGCAGGCCTGGTCGCGGACGGGCGGCTTGAGGTCCCGGTGGCGGCGACGTTCCCGCTGGCCGAGGTTCGTGACGCCTACCGGATGCTGGAGAGCGGCCACATCAGGGGCAAGGTCGTTCTGCTCGTCTGACCCATGACGCCGCATGGCCCCCGGCGGATGCCGGGGGCCATGCGGGTTGATCTGGCTTGACTGGCTTGCTGGCCGGGTCAGAAGCCAGGCGTGGCGGTGGAGATGTCGTAGTTCGGGCCCCAGTACCACTGGGTCGCGCTCGAGCCAGGCACGATGTGCGGCACGCCG
>JASHXW010000448.1 GCA_030043395.1 Streptosporangiaceae bacterium | reverse complement strand
ACCTGAACAGGTCCTACAGCCAGCAGTGGTTCGACGACAACCAGCTCACCTGGATCTTCCCGCTACCCCAGCAGGCATGGGACAAGACCAGCCCGGGCGGCAAGGTCGGCAACTACGACCTGACCCCTGCCGGGGCCAAGCAGGTTTGGACCTTCCTTTACGGGCAGTCGGAGAAGGTATCCACGTACGCCACCAACCCGCTCTGGCGGACGGTTGATGGCCCGTGGCGGCTCACCGCGTACAACCAGGTCACCTTCGAGACCACCCTGCAGCCGAACAAGCAGTACACCGGACCGGTGAAGGCGAAGCTGTCGAAGGTCGTCATCGAAAGTGAGCCGGACGAGACCGCCGAGGTGGACGCGCTCCGCTCCGGCATACTCGACTACGGGTACTTGCCGCTAGACGACTACGGTCTGAAGGGGTACCTGCAGAGCCACGGTTTCACCATCGCTCCCTGGGCACCGGAGTACTCGCAGTGGGCGGAGCTCGGTTACACCAGCACGACCTACGGCCCGCTCGTCCGTCAGCTCTACATGCGGCAGGCGCTGCAGCACCTGGTCGACCAGCCGCTGTACCTCGATTCGCTGTTCCACGGGTACGGCCAGTACACCTATGGCCCGGTGCCGAATCTGCCGGGCTCAAGCTACGTCAGCCCTCAGGAGAAGACCGATCCGGACCCGTATTCCCCGGCCGCGGCCCGCAGCCTGCTCGAGGCGCACGGCTGGGCACCGGGATCAGGTGGCTACCTGGTCTGCAAGCACGCGGGCACGGGTGCCGCGGATTGCGGGGCAGGGATCGCGGCAGGCCGGGTGCTGAACTTCAAGCTGATGTACTCGACCGGCGAGCCGAGCCTGGAGGCGGAGGTGGAGGCCTACCAGACCGCGGCGAAGACCGCTGGCGTGCAGATCACCCTGGACCCGCAAACCGAGACCACGATGTTCTCCATCGGCGGGGTGTGCCCGCCCGGCCCGTGCAACTACGGGATCCTGATCTACGCGGACTGGATGTGGAACTACGGCCAAGGCGATGTCTACCCGTCCGCAGACGGGATCTTCCAAACCGGCGCCAACTACTGGACGGGCGGGTACTCCTCGCCCGCCGCGGACAAGCTCATCGTCGCGACCACCCGTAACACCGGCCTGAAGTACCTGTACGCGGAGGAGAACTACCTGTCCAGGAACATCGCCGCGCTGTGGTTCCCGACGGTCGACAATCAGATCTCGGTGGTGAAGGACACCTTGCACGGCTGGGAGCCGCAGCAGGTGTTCGCCAACGAGCTGCCCGAGAACTGGTACTTCACGAAGTGACCTGGATTCGGCCGGGACGTGCCCACGCGCGGCGGGCTAGAGGGCTGCAGTGATCGGTTACCTTGTTCGCCGGTGCCTGCAGTCCCTGCTGGTCATGTTCATCGTGTCGCTGATCGTGTTCATCATGCTGCACGCGCTGCCCGGCGGACTGGTCAGGGCGCAACTCGGCCCGCGGGCGTCGGCCTACTCGGTGCACCAGCTAGAGCTGACCGAAGGGCTGCTCAAACCGCTGCCGGTGCAATTTGGCATCTGGCTCGGGCACCTGCTGCAGGGCAACTTCGGTTTCTCCTACAAGCTGAACCAGCCGGTTGGCCAGTTGCTCCTGCATTACCTGCCGCGCACCCTGCTGCTCGTCGGCATCTCGTCCGCGCTCACCGTCGCGATCGGGGTCCCGATGGGGCTGTGGCAGGGCTCCCGGCGGAACAAGCTCGACGATCACGCGCTGAGCGCTTCGATGCTCATCCTGTATGCGATGCCGGACTTCCTGCTTGGCGTGATCCTCATCATCCTGCTGAGCCTGGACCTGCCCGTCCTGCCGTCCACCGCTTCCGCGTTCGGCGCCAGCATGCCGACCGACATCGCCGTGCTGGTGCTCCCGATCGCAACCCTGACGCTCGGCAACGTCAGCTATTACAGCCGGTACATGCGGTCATCGGTGATCGACAACCTGCTCGAGGACCACGTCCGCACTGCCCGCTCGGTCGGCAATTCGCCGAGCCGCGTGCTGATGAAGCACGTGCTGCGCAACTCCCTCAGTAGCACGATTACCAACCTGGGCCTCACCTTGCCATACGTGTTCTCGGGCGCGCTCATCGTCGAGGAGCTGTTCAACTTTCCGGGCATCGGCCTGCTCTTCTGGAACGCCTCGCAAGACCGCGACTACCCCGTCCTGCTCGGCGTGGTCCTAGTCGTGACTGCCTCCACTGTCGCCGGATCGCTGCTGGCCGACATCGGTTACGCGATCATGGACCCGAGGGTGCGTTATGGCTGAGCTGCCCACCGGCACGCTGCCACCGACGACGGGAGTCGCGGAGCGCGTCGCGGACGGCGGGGACCTGCCATCGCGGCGCCTCGTCAGCGTGTTCGGCGCCGCGCGGCCGAACAAGCTCGCGATGGCCGGACTGATCGCCGCCATCCTGCTGACGCTGTTCTGCTTTATCGGCCCGCTGATCTATCACACGAACGAGACCGCCACCAACCTGCTGCTGGCCAACCGGCCGCCCTCGGCCGCCCACCCGCTGGGCACTACCCCGGAAGGGCGGGACGAGCTCGGCCAGCTAATGGTTGGCGGGCAGAGCACGCTCGAGGTTGGCTTCGCGGTGGCGATCCTGGGCACCGCATTCGGCGCGGTCTGGGGCGCGATCTCGGGCTACATCGGCGGCTTCATCGACGCCGCGCTGATGCGAATCGTCGACGCCCTGCTCGCCATACCGCTGCTGTTTTTTGTCGTGCTGCTGGCCTCGATCACCACTCCGACACTGGTCATCATCATCCTGGCCATCACTGCAGCGAGCTGGGAGTCCACGGCCCGGCTGGTCCGTGGCGAGGTGCTCAGCCTGCGTTCTCGCGAGTTCGTCGAGGCCAGCAGGCAGTTCGGCGGCCGGCACGGTCACGTGATCTTCCGGCACCTGGTGCCGAATGTGGTCGGCGTGATGGTCGTCTCGGCGACGCTGAGCATGGCAGACGCGATCCTCACGTACGCCGCCGTTGCGTTCCTAGGGCTGAGCGTGCCTCCCCCAGCGACAAGTTGGGGGGACTTGCTCAGCACCGGCATCGACAACCTCTTTGACGGCTACTGGTGGCAGCTGTGGCCGCCAGCCGTGGCCATCGTGCTCATCGTGCTCGCAGTGAATATCCTCGGCGACAGCATGCACGACATGGTCGAACACCGGCTCGAGCGCCCCTAGCGGAGCACCGGTGAGACTGCTGCCCGGGCGAAGCCCCGCGCAGCTGATCGACCTCGCCAGCGCGAAGTAGCCTTTGCAGAGAAGGCTGATCTGCCGCGCTGCCGATGTGTCGAGCCGGAGATCACCCGCACGAGGGACCCCGTCGAAGCGCTGACCTCGGTCACGGTGTTACCGAGAAAGTTCGCCACGAACAGGTCAGCGCCGTGAACGGCCAGTGCGTACGGGTGGTGGAATTGGTAGGAGGAGCCGGCGATCACCCGCACCAGCGACCCCGTCGAACTGCTCACCTCTGTCACGCTGTTGCCGATGCGGTTCGCTACGAACAGGTCAGCGCGGCGCGCCGTCATGGTGTAGGGGAAGCTGAACATGTCCGAAGATCCGGCGATCACCCGGACGAGCGACCCCGTCGAAGCGCCTACTTCGGTCACGGTGTTGCCGTAGAGGTTCGCCACGAACAGGTCGCTGCGGCGCACCGCCAGGGCATGCGGGTGGTTGAACCTATAGGACGAACCGGCGATCACCCGCACCAGCGACCCGGCCGAAGCGCTCACCTCCGTCACCGTGTTACCGAGAAAGTTCGCCACGAACAGGTCAGCGCCCCGCACCGCCAGGGCCCCGGGATGGCTGAACTTGTCGGAAGAGCCGGCGATCACCCG
>JASHXW010000447.1 GCA_030043395.1 Streptosporangiaceae bacterium | reverse complement strand
ATGCCGGTTTGCTTCTCGAATGCCGAGACGAGAGCGTTGGTCGTCTGCAGGTGCTGGCCGTTGTACAGGGTGATCTCGTTCGCCGCGGAACCCGAGGCGGCGCCGCACCCGGTGAGCAGCCCGCATGCCGCGGCGGCGATGATCACGATCACAACTGAGCGTGTGCGCCAGAGAGGTGATTGTTTAGTAAGCATTTAGCCCGTCTTGGGTAGCTGATAGGTCTAGAAACTTAGCTTAGGCTAACCTAACATTCTGGCGCAGTTGCCCCCCGGATCCGGGCGAAGTTCTCCTGCTAGGGCTGTGTCGCCGAAGCGGCCGACGGCCATCGGTCCGCCCGCAGTTGGCGCCCTAGGCGGTATTTAGGCCGTTAAGCGATCGGTTATCTCGCCTCGCGACCCTCATCTGCGCCACGTAATCTGAGCTTGTGGCAGGACTTGCAGAGCCCGGGGCAGGCAGTGCGCGACATTCTTGACCAGATCGAGAAGTGGTGGGATTCCGAAGAGAGCTTCGGTCTCGCGACCGTCGTGCGCACGTTCAGCAGCGCACCGCGCGAGCCCGGCGCCTCGATGGCCGTGTCGTCGGCTGGCGAGGTAGTCGGCAGCGTCTCGGGTGGCTGTGTCGAAGGTGCCGTCTACGAGCTGTCCGGCGAGGTGCAAGCGAGCGGCAACGCGGTCGTGCAGCGTTACGGGATCAGTGATGACACCGCGTTCAGCGTGGGCCTGACCTGCGGCGGGATCATCGACATCCTGGTCGAGCCGGTGAGCCGGACGCAGTTCCCCGAGCTCGGCGAGATCGCAGCCGCCGTCCGGGCCGGTCAGCCGGTAGCGGTGGCCACGCTGATCGAGGGCCCAGGCCAGGTCGGCGCGCGCCGCGTCATCTGGCCGGCCGAGCAGGCCCGAGCGGCTGAGCAGGCCCCAAAGGCTGAGCAGGCCCCAGACGAGGCCAGCGCCCTGCCGCGCTCTTCGGGAACCCTTGGCTCAGGGGTGCGTCTGGACCAGGCGGTGGACGACGATGCCAGGGGCATGCTCGCCCAGGGCCTGAGCGGCGTCCGGCGCTACGGTCCCGACGGCGAGCGCCGGATGGACGAGCTCGCGGTCTTCGTGCAGTCGTTCGCGCCGCCGCCGCGCATGATCGTGTTCGGTGCGATCGACTTCGCTGCCGCCGTTGCCAGGATCGGCAAGTTCCTCGGCTACCGAGTGACGGTATGCGACGCCAGGCCGGTGTTCGCCACGAGTGCCAGGTTCCCCGACGCGGACGAGGTGGTTACCGACTGGCCGCACCGGTACTTGTCCGGAACCACGACCGATGAACGCACCGTGATCTGCGTGCTGACGCATGATCCGAAGTTCGACGTGCCAGTGCTCGAGGTCGCGCTCCGGGCTCCCGCGGCCTATATCGGCGCGATGGGCAGTCGCAGGACGCACGATGACCGGCTAGAGCGGCTGCGCGAGGTCGGCATGACGGAGCAGGAGCTGGCCAGGTTGCGCTCGCCGGTCGGGCTCGACCTGGGTGCACGCACGCCTGAGGAGACGGCGGTCGCGATCGCCGCCGAGCTGATCCAGCTCCGCTGGGGCGGGTCCGGGCAGCCGCTGACGCAGACCGACGGCCGCATCCACCATGAGCGCGTGTCCTGACGCAGCGCTCAGGTAGCCAGCTTCTCGATCAGGGCCCGGAGCTTCGGCGTCGACTTGAGCGCGGCCCGGAGGCCTTCCAGCGAGTCCTCGCTGTCGATCATCATGGGGCTGCGCTGGAACCGCCCGTCGTGGCTGTAGTAGCAGAACCGGATCCCCTGGCCGCCACCTTCGTACTCCAGCAGCTGGATGGCCGGCTCTGTGTACTGGCCGGCGAACGACGCCTCTTCGGTGATCTGGCCCTTGCCCCAGTGGAACTCAAAAGGCCGTGGCACGGGGCGCCCCTTGGCAGGTGCAGTCTTCGGCATGCCTCACCTTCCCACGCCCGCGCGTCGCGGGTCCACGGTCGCACTTGCGGTCAGCCGTCGGAGATGGACTGGGCGGCGTAGTTGCAGGTCTCGGAGGCGGAATTCACCGCGACGGACACGAACGTGGTGACTACGAACGACAGGAAGGCCACCTGCAGCGTGACGGTGTCGGGGCTGCTTGGGCTGACCGCCGGGAAGGCGAGGATTTGGTTGCCGACGAAGTTCACGTAGTTATCCCCGTTGGCATCCGCAAACCAGATCTGGAGTCCACCGGTGGTCGACTCGATGCTCAGGGTCGCCGTGCCGCTACCTGAGCACGCCAGCGTGAGGTAGTACTCGCTGGACAGGGCGGTGGGCAGGTTCAGCGTGACAGTGTTGTCGTACGGGATGTTGTCGGTCGTGTGAGAGACCTGGCCGTCGCCGGTCACGTAATCGGAGGCGGGCTTGCCGCCCAGGAGGCTGGCGTTCAGCTTCGGTATCTGGTCGGTGCTGCTGACGGTCAGCGCCGGCTTGCCATCGCCTGAAGACAGCGCAAGGGCGGTCCCTTTGCCGTTCGACAGCGAAGTGACGCTCGTGGCCTTGTTGGACTTGCCCAGGATGAGGGTGCCGCCGGTGGCGGCGACGGCGGTGCCGGACATGGCGACGACAAGCGCGGTCAGCGCCACGAGCATGGCTGGGGATGGACGACGCATGTGATACCTCCTTTAACCGGCCAGCTTTGTGTGGTCACGTTGCACTGGCGCTCCGAGCGACTACACCGCAAGGGCGGTCCATCCCGTTCCGCCTGGTTCCAAGCCCGGCCCATCCGCTACCCGCCTCGTGTGATAGGCAAGGCCGGCGCCGGCGCCATCCCAGCTACACATGCAGCGCCGTACGCTGCTGTGGTGCAGCCCGATCCGGCGGTGCCCGCGACAGAGCTTGCCCAGGCGGGCAAACGGCACGTCGCGGGGCTGCTCCTCGCAGCAGGTCAGGGGAGCAGGCTGGGCCAGCCGAAGGCTCTGGTCGAGATCGGGGGCAGAACCCTCGCCGAGCGCGGAGTGGATTTGCTGCGCGGCGGCGGGGCAGAGCCGGTCATCGTCGTCACCGGTGCTGTCTCCCTCAACCTGCCTGGCGTGATCACCGTGCACAACCCGGACTGGCGGACCGGCATGGGCTCCTCGTTTCGGGTGGGCCTGGCCGCCCTTCCTGACGACGCCGAGGCGGTGGTGATCGCGCTGGTTGACCAGCCGCTGATTAGCCCGCTCGCCGTTCTGCGGCTGATCGAGGCGTTCCACGCTGGCGCGCAGGTCGCGGTGGCGTGTTACGACGGGAAGGCGCGGAACCCCGTTCTGCTGGCGAGGGCGTTCTGGGCGCGGGCAGCACAGTCAGCTGAAGGTGACGCTGGCGCGCGCAGCTTCCTGCGCGCGCACCCCGACCTCGTGACCGCGGTCGAGTGCGCGGACGCCGGCCGGCCCGATGACCTCGACACGCAAGCGGACCTGACTCGCATCGCGGGGCTGATGAACCACGGTGAGCCTGTTCAAAATCAGGATTGAAGAACTTCAATGCCCCAGTTGTGGGTGACGCTGTCTTCCGGCGCGAGCGTGAGCCTGCCGACGCCGGTGACGAAGGCGTTCGCCGGGCAGGTCATCGGTTCCACCGCCAGCGCCCGCCGGCGGTGCTCAGGAGCGAGCGGATCGCCAGTGAACACCTGCAGCCAGTCGTAGCCCGGCCCGGCCCACAGCCCGACCTGCAGCCCATCGCTGGCCAGCCTGGCCCAGGCGCGCCCGTCGCTGTCCCTGGACAGGCCCGTCAGGGCGTGATCGAGCTGGGTGTCACCGATCATCCGGGGAGCCCGGAAGTCGAATGGCGAGTCCGCGACGTCCCGCGGCGGACCGCTCGGGATTCCCCGGTCATCGGTCGGCAGCCAGTGCGACGCCTGCAATTCCAGCTCACACCCGTTGACGAACGGCTCCCCGGCCACCAGGTACGGGTGCGAGCCGGTGCCGTACGGGGCTGGCCGCGAGCCCACGTTGCTGGCTGAGACCGCGACGATCAGGCCCGAGGCCGCGTCGAGTTGGTAGGAGACCGACACCTCCAGGCAGAACGGGTAGCCCGGGCGGCCGTGCAGCACGTGAGCCATCGTGACCTGGTGCGGCGTGCGGTGCGCGAGCTGCCAGTTCGACCACCGGGTCAGGCCGTGGATCGCGTTCCCGCGCGCGGCCTCGCTCAGCTCAAGCTGATAGGTCGCGCCATCGAACTCGTATTTGCCGCCGTCAATCCGGTTCGGCCACGGTGCCAGCAGCTGCCCGGCGCCCGCCGGGGGAAGCTGGTCTGGCTCGAAGCTCGTGACCACCGGATGCCCGGAGTGCGTCAGCGCGCGCAATCCGGCTCCGAGTTCGGTCACCGTGGCCCGGTAGTCACCCGCTTCAATGTCGTACTGGGCGCCGGTCAGCGGGATGGGGTTGGGCGTTCGCTCGCTCATGGGTCCCATCATCGCGGTAGCGGCCAGCGCTCAGCGCGGGACCCGTCCGGCGTGGCGCGGACTGCCCTCCTGCGTGCTTCCGGCGCTTTTACTGCCTCGGAGCGAGGGCTCCGGTTCTGACCGCATCAGCTACGAGAACGCCGAAGAGGTAGAAATAGGCCGATTCTTCGTCCTGGAACTCGCGCACCTCATGCCGGGCGCCGGCCTGCGAATTGAAGACTTCGAAGCCGTCGGGGGTGCGCACCAGGCACATAGCGCCGTCCACGTCTTCCCCGATGGCGTAGGCCCCGGAGGGAATGGCCGCCTGGGCGGCGAGATCGGAGAAGATCCGCTGCGTGGGCAGCCGGCGCTTGGTGGCGCGCCTGCGGCGGCCCACCGCCGAGTGCACGGGGGCTTCCTGCTGAGATATCTCCGCCGTGACGACCCCGGGGACCGGGGCCGCAGCCAGGGTTGGCGCTTGCCCCTGGATCGGGGTCTGCGCAGGGGCAGGTGCAGGTGCAGGTGCAGGTGCAGGTGCCTGGGCCTGGGTCGGCGCCTGCGCTGGGGTTGGTGGCTGAGCT
>JASHXW010000043.1 GCA_030043395.1 Streptosporangiaceae bacterium | reverse complement strand
CATGTAGTCCCAGCCGAAGTCCGGGTAGCCGTAGACGTTGAAGCCGCTCTTCTCAAGCGACGGGATCTGCGGGAGGTCATTCGACGGGATCAGGCCGACAGTCAGCTCGCCTGACTTCAGCGCGGTGTACTCTGCGCTGTCCGAGGTGAAGGCCACTTCCTGGAACGAGCTGATCGACGGCTTGGTGCCGCTGTAGCTGGCGTTCGGCACCATGGTGTTGGCGTCGGTGCTCGCGTTGAACGCACTCAGCTTGAACGGGCCGTCGACGACCTGCCACAGCGGGTTGGTCGCGTAGGTGGCCAGCTTCTTGGACTGGTCGGACAGGTAGGTGTAGATCTTCTCCGCGCCAGCCAGCGTGGTGTAATTCACCGGCTTGCCGCCAGCAGAGTCGACGTCCCAGGAGGAGGCCGGCAGTGGCGTGATCAGGCCGAGCTGGTCGTAGAAGAAGTAGCCGGGGTTGTAAGCCTTGTCCAGCGTCAGCACGACCTGGTACTGGCTCGTCGCCTTGGCGCTCACCACGTTCTGCGGGAAGAAGCCAGGCGAGAAGTTGCCGTAGTTAGCCGGGCTGATCTTGACCGCGGCCTTCAGGATGTCGATGAAGAACACGACGTCCTGCGCGTCCACGGGCTGGCCGTTCGACCACTTGTAGTTGGTCTTCATGTTGATGGTGATGGTCTTGTCGCCATTGCTGAATACCGGCTTGCTGGCCAGGCTCAGGCCATAGTCGATGTTCAGCGAGTGACCGACCGGCGACCACCACATCGGGCGCCACATCAGGTCCTGGAAGTAGTCGATGGTGTACACCGACGAGTTGGCGCCTGGCGTGATCGGGAGAATCCACGTCGGAGTCGCGCCCGCGGCCATGCCGAACGTGACCGTTCCACCGGAGATCTTGTGCGACGACGGCTTCGGGATGGTCCCGTAGCCGCTGCTCGCGTTCGCGTGCGAGTTGTTGGTGCTCTTCGCACAGGCTGCCAACACGGTCGCGCCGATGGCGGCCAGCGCCGCCACCTTCGTGGCCGTTCGGGCATATCTCTTCATCCATCCTCCTGGATCACGTGGCGACAGGCCTGGCTTGCCCGAGCCATGGGCTCGTGTCGCCCCTGATACTCGCAGCCGAGCAACTTGCTCGCCGCCTCCTGTCGAACTCGGGCCTGTCGCGGGCGTGCTGGTCTGGTGACCGGCGCGCAATCTTGAGGCTCACGCGAAGCGTAAATTCGAGGAGGTAGCGAACACAGGGCAAAACTGTCACGATTTGTTATCGATGCGGGCTCGGCCATGACGCTCTGCGAACGCCTGCGCAGCACTGGGCTGATGTCGCCTGATCAGCCCGATTGGCCAGGTCAGCCGCCCATTGCGTGCACGCCGCCGTCGACATGCACGATCTCGCCAGTCGTCGCGGGGAACCAGTCGGAGAGCAGCGCGACGCAGGCTCGAGCGGCGGGTTCGTGGTTGCTCAGGTCCCAGCCAAGCGGCGCCCGGCCGTCCCACATCGACTCGAACTGATCGAAGCCCGGAATGGATTTGGCGGCCATCGTGCGCAGCGGGCCGGCTGCCATCAGGTTGACCCTGATCTGGTATTGCCCGAGGTACCGCGCGAGATAGCGCGCGCACGATTCCAGGCCAGCCTTGGCCACGCCCATCCAGTCATAAGAAGGCCATGCGAGGCTCGCGTCGAAGTCCATCCCGACGATGGCGCCGCCGTTGTCGCGCATCATCGGCAGCGTCGCCATCGCCAGCGCCTTGAGGGAGTAGGTCGACACGTGCAGCGCGGACGACACCTCGGGCCACGGCGTGTTGAGGAAGTTGCCGCCCAGCGCGGTAACCGGGGCATTGGCTATGCCGTGCACCACGCCGTCGAGGCTTGCCACGTGCTCTCCGACGCGGCTGGCCAGCGAGTCCAGGTGCTCGGCGCTGGTCACGTCGAGCTCGACGACCGGCGGCGGGTCGGGCAGTCGCTTGGCGATCCGCTCGACCAGGCTCATCCGCCCGAAGCCGGTGAGGACGACGGTGGCGCCTTCCTGCTGCGCGATCTTCGCGACGTGAAAGGCGATCGAGGAGTCTGTCAGGACTCCGGTCACGAGAATGCGCTTACCCTCTAGCAGACCCATCGAGCGCCTTTCTTTCGTTATGCCATGCAAGACAGTTGGGGTGCCGAAGACACCAGGGTGCCGGGCAGCTAGTGCCCCATTCCCAGGCCGCCGTCCACCGGGATCACCGCTCCAGTGATGTAAGCGGCGTCCGGGCCAGCCAGGAACTGCACGACCCCGGCTACCTCGTCGGCGGTCGCCGTGCGGCCGAGCGGGACGTTCGCGACAATCGCCTGCCGCCGTTCATCGCCGAGCGCGGCCGTCATGTCGGTGTCGGCGTAGCCGGGCGCTACGACGTTGACGGTGATGCTGCGGCTGCCCAGCTCCCTGGCCAGTGAGCGAGCCATCCCGATCAGCCCGGCCTTGGAGGCTGCGTAGTTGGCCTGCCCGCCCGATCCGAGCAGCCCGACGACGGAGGAAATGAAGATGATCCGGCCCTTGCGCATCCTGATCATCGGGCGCACGGCGCGCTTGGCGACCCGGTAGGCGCCGGCCAGGTTCGTGTCGATCACCGAGGTGAAGGCGTCCTCGCTCATCAGGGCGAGGAGCTGATCGCTGGTGATCCCGGCGTTCGCCACGACCACCTCGACCGGCCCGTTTGCCTTTTCTGCCACGGAGAACGCCTCGTCCACTTGCGCGAAGTCGCGCACGTCGCACTTGGCGACCGTCAGGCCGTCGACCTGCTCGCCGGAGCGGGACGTGATGGTGACCGCGTCCCCGGCCGCCGCGAGCCGGCGCGCGATGGCGAGCCCGATTCCCCGGTTACCGCCGGTCACGAGAACGGATCGGCTCATCGGTCACCTCCGCCGGTAGGCAAGTCGCGGCTGACACTATCGCAGACGAGGACGCGTTGAACTTGCGGCCAGCGCGCAGATCCCGGACGCCCGCACGCGTTCTGCAGGCCTGCGGGCGTCCGGGCTATCCGAAGTAATGGAGGTCCCTGCCGTCAGGCGTCCTCCAGGCGGAAGCCGACCCTCATGCTCACCT
>JASHXW010000446.1 GCA_030043395.1 Streptosporangiaceae bacterium | reverse complement strand
CTTTGCTCCCGGTAGTCGTGCAGCCAGTCGGCATCCGGCGCGAGATCGGGCCAGCCAGTATCCGGATCCGGTGCCTGCGCCGACTCGGCGGGCAGTCCTAGCCATCGCAGGATCCCGGCGACCGCTTCCCGCGGAGTTTCGAGGAATGCCTCGCGGTCGACTTCATAGGGATCGATGTCATGCACCCGGAAGAAATACTGCCAGGCGACTTCCTGCCGGCCGATTACCTCTTCGATCCACCTGACCTCCTGGAAGTCGGGCGACTCGCCTTCTGGCAGTCCGTTGCCCACCGCCAGCGGAACCGGATCCCGCCGTCGTGCCAGGTACCAGCGGGCGGCTTGGCTCGCAGCGTCGCCCGTGGTGAAGTGCACATAGCGCGCGCCCGGGTACCAAGCCTGGAGAACATCGGCATCTGAGCCACTCTCCGAGGCCTCGCCGGCAAGGGCCATCCTGGCGAAGCGGGTGAGCCAGCGCTGATGCGACCACGGCAAGTGGATGGAGAGCACGCCGTTGGCTCCGGTGGCCTGCCTCGTGACGGACCGCAGGTAGCTGACGGCGAAGTCTTCTTCAGCCAGGCCGAGAAGTCCCCAGCGCCGGCTGCGCTCCGGCACCTGCAGCGGATCAAAATAGTCGTGCGGGATACCCACGAGCCCCGTCGTGCGCAATGCGTCGCACAGCAGAACGCCGCCTGACCGCGGAGTCGTGGCGATCACGCAGGATGCCGTCACCTTCGGCAGGTCGTCTGCCCTGACCGTGTCCGGGCCGCGGTCAGCGGGACGCTGACCGCGCTGAGAAGGCAATGTTTCCTCTGGGCTGGACATTAGAGCGCTTCGCGCCTGGCCAGCACGCCGAAGTGGGCGGGCAGGTAGCGGTCGAGGTGCCCCTGACTGCCTGGCGCCGCCGACGGCTGCTCATCACCCCATGTGCCGAAGCGCACGATCGCGAATCCGGCGTCGCAGATTCCGCCGAGCAGATCGCCCATGGAGTGGATGTAGTGCCAGCTGGTGGCCTCCTCCAGGGCTCCCTGCGGCCAGGGATGCGGTCCCGTCCCTGGCATCTCGCTGATCCGGTAGGCGCCGCGATCCCATGCCGTGTCCTCATCGACCTGCATCTGAACCGGATTCCAGTGCTCACTGCTGAACAGGCCGCCCGGCTTGATGACCGCAGCCACCTGCTGGTAGCACAGCCGGATGTCGGGGACGTAGAGCGAGGAGACCGGCAGGTAGACCAGGTCGAACGAGCGGCCGCGGAAGACCGACAGGTCCTGCATGTCGGCTTCGACGCATTCCAGCTGCAGGTCATACTGCTTGGCGACCGCGCGATCGCCGTCAAGCTGTTCGGGCGACAAGTCGACAACTGTGACCTCGTACCCGAGCGACGCGAACAGGGGTCCTTGCTGTCCTCCGCCTGATGCCAGGCAAAGCACGGTGCGGAAGCTGGCCCACGGCAGCCAGCCTGGCCGGTCGAGCAACTCCCTGGCGCGGGCGAATTCAGCCGGGCCGTAAGCGCCCCACCGTTCCGGATCCTGTTCCTTCAGCCCGTCCCAGCCGGCCTGATTGACGGATCGGTACGTTACTTCGGCCACGTCGGCCGCCTGCTGGAGTTCGCGCGGCACACGATGGAATCCGAGCTACTTGGCGCGCCGAATCGGCGTGAAGGCGATCTCGGTGTGCACTGGGCAGAGCGCACAAACCACGTGGTCACCGGTCGAGAATAACGTAGCTGCCGTATTCAGGTCATCAACGATGTCGGCGGTCACGATCGCCGCAGTCGCTCGGGCCCAGGCCTGTTTGGTGGCGGTTTTACGGGTAGGGCTGAGCGTACCTGGAAAGCCACCAGCAGGGGGGAAGGCTCGTGCCCACGCGCAAGTGGTGGACCCTGACCATCGTCTGCATCGGCATCTTCATGCTGCTGCTGGACATCACGATCGTGAACATTGCCCTGCCCGACCTGGTCAAGAGCCTGCACGCCTCGTTCAGCGACCTGGAGTGGGTGATCGACGCCTATGCGATCTCGCTGGCTGCGCTGCTGCTGATCGCCGGGTCGCTCGGCGACCTGGCAGGTGCGCGGAAGGTCTTCATGGTTGGCCTGGCGGTCTTCTGCGTGAGCTCGCTTCTCTGCGGGATCGCGCAGGCGCCCGGCTTCCTGATCGCCTTCCGGGCCGTGCAGGGCATCGGCGGGGCGGCCATGTTCGCGACCTCGCTGGCACTGCTGGCGCACGAGTTCCGCGGCCGGGACCGCGGCATCGCGCTGAGCGCCTGGGGCGCGACGGCCGGTGCCGCCGTAGCGGTCGGTCCGCTGATCGGCGGGGCGCTCACCACGGGCATCAGCTGGCGCTGGATCTTCCTGATCAACGTCCCGATCGGCATCGTCGCCTTCACCGCGGCCATGTTCCGGGTACGGGAGGTGCCGCGGCGGCCGTTCGTCCGCCCGGACTGGCCGGGTTTCGCGACGCTCGCGCTTGCGATGCTCGCGGGTATCTACGGGCTGATCCGCGGCAACCAGGACGGCTGGACAAGCCCCGGCATACTCGCCGCCTTCAGCGCCTGCGCCCTCCTGCTCGGAGCGTTCCTGCTCATCGAGCACGTCAAGCGCGATCGCCAGCCCATGCTCGAGCTGAGATTGTTCCGCAACCCGGCTCTCGTCGGCGCCTGCGTAGGAGCCCTGGCGATCTCGGCAACGATCTTCTCGGTCCTGCTGTACCTCACCTTGTACCTGCAGGACGTGCTGCGGTTCTCGGCCTTCGGCACCGGCCTGCGGTTCCTGCCGCTGACGGTCCCGATCATCGTGGTCGCGCCTGTTGCCGGGCGGCTGTCGGCGCACGTCCCGCAGCGCATCCTCATCGGCAGCGGGCTAGCGCTCGTTGCCGTCGGCCTCGGCCTCATGACGATGGTGTCCGCGACCTCCGGCTGGACCGTCCTGATCAGCGGCATGATCGTGTCCGGTGTTGGATCCGGCCTGGTCAACCCGCCGCTCGCGGCGGCGGCCGTCGGCACAGTCAGCGCCGAGAAGGCGGGTGTCGGGTCCGGCATCAACAACACTTTCCGCCAGGTCGGCATCGCGGTCGGCATTGCCGGCCTCGGGGCGATCTTCAGTAGCACGGTCCAGAACGCTTTCGCTGCCGATATCTCCTCGAAGGCGCCAGGGCTCGCGCACCGCGCGGGCCAGATCGTCGGCTCGGTGACTTCGAGCAGCGGCGTGAGCAGCGCGCATCTGCACGGACCGCTCGCGCACGCTGTCGCGTTCGCGCTCCGGTCGGCGTTCGTGACCGGGCTGGACCGGATCTGCTGGGTCGCCGCGATCGGCGCGGCGTGCGGTGCGGTACTCAGCACCGTGCTGCTGCGGACGCGGAACATCTCCAGCGCTCCCGAAGTCTCCGAGGAGCATGTGGAAGCGATGAGCCGGGCTGCCTGATAAACGTCAGCTAAGGGGTCTGTTCTGTAGTCGCGAGGCGAGGCCCTGGAGTTGCCGGGCGTGAACTCCAGGCAGCCAGTCCTGGCCGAACGTGGCCGATGGCCCGATCCGCGCATCGCCGGCAAAGTCGTCGTCACGCAAGGCATGCACGTAGGCGCGATCCTGCTCGATCCGCGGGCGTACCTGATCCGATCGGCCGACGGACCCGTGGCCGGGGACGAGGACATCGACGCCGTCGGCCGCGCCCTCGAGTAGTCGCAGAGCGGCGAGGTAGTCCTCGATCGGGTCCGCGGTGTCGCTGAAGTCCAGCATCGGAATCAGGACATCAGAAAGCATGTCGCCGGCGACGAGGACGCCGCGCTCCTCGATCAGCAACGCCGCATGACCCGGAGCATGCGCTCGATGCTCGATGATCCGGACGTCAGGGCCATCCCAGGGAATCCGCGCCGTTTCGGCGGGCAGGCCGGTGATGAGGCCGAGCAGGTCCAGCGGCACCTGGCCGGCGATGTCCGGCGGTATCAGCCTGGCGGCGAAGTCCTTCCAGCCCGGGTCCGGTAGCCGGGCTCGGATGGTGGCCGCGCAGCGGGCCGTGCCGTAACGAGCCGCCGCGCCGAGCCCGGCGTGCCAGAGCAGGTGATCCCAGTGCGGATGCGTAGAAACCCCCGCCACCACGGGCTGGCCCAGCTCGCGAAGGTCGTTCGCGAGGGCGGCCATTTCGTCGCCGAGCACCCCGGG
>JASHXW010000445.1 GCA_030043395.1 Streptosporangiaceae bacterium | reverse complement strand
CAAGAGCGAGGCGCTCGCCGACGTCGATGCTGAGGCCAGGCTGGCTCCCAATCACCCGCTGCTGCCGCGCCACTACCGGACCGCTGAGCTATCCGGTAGCGGGGACATGGTGCTCGGTAGGCAGCCGCTGATGGGAAACGACGACATCAGGATCTCCTTCGTCACCGCGGACGCGCCATCCGGCCTTTACCGGAACTCCACTGGCGACGAGGCCGTCTACGTGCGCACAGGCGCGATGCGGTTCGAGTCCGTTTACGGCGTGATCAGCGCCAAGGCTGGCGATTACGTCATCGTGCCGCGTGGCACCATTCACCGCTGGATACCGGCAGGCCCGGCCAGCCAGGAGACCGTGCGGGAGTCCGTCCAGGCGCTGGTGATCGAGGCCCGCGGGCACATCAGGCCGCCGCGCCGCTATCTGTCGCAGACCGGCCAGTTCCTCGAGCATTCCCCGTACTGTGAGCGTGACCTGCGGGTGGTGGCCGGGCCGCTGCTCGCCGACGACGAGGACGTGCCCGTCATCGTGCGCAACAGGGCCGGGCTGACCAGGCTGACCTATGCCCACCATCCGTTCGACGTAGTCGGCTGGGACGGCTGCCTGTACCCCTACGCCTTTAACATCGCCGATTTCGAGCCGATCGTGAAGCGCACGCACGCTCCGCCGCCCGTCCATCAGACCTTCGAGGGGCCGAACTTCGTGATCTGCTCCTTCTGCCCGAGGCCGTTTGACTTCGACCCGCGGTCTGTGCCGATCCCCTACAACCATCACAACGTCGATTCCGACGAGATGATGTTCTACGTAGCGGGCGATTACTCGGCGCGCCAGGGCTCTGGCGTCGGGATCGGCTCCATCACCCTGCATCCGTCGGGATTCACGCACGGGCCGACGCCTGGCTCGGTCGAGGCCGTGATCCGCGGCGTCGCGGAAGGCCGCACCAGCACCGACGAGACCGCCGTCATGATCGACACGTTCCGCCCGCTCCTGCTCGCGGACCGGGCGCGCGGCGCCGAGGACACCGAGTACGCGTGGAGCTGGGCTCGCGCCGACCGGAGCTAAGCTCGCCGCTTCCCTTAGCCTTGACCCGTGACGCTGCGCCTGTATGACACCGCCACGCGCTCGGTGCGCGAGTTCATGCCGCTTGTGCCCGGCAAGGCCACGCTGTACCTGTGCGGCGCCACCGTGCAGGCGCCTCCGCACATCGGCCACATCAGGTCGGGCGTCAGCTTCGACATCTGCGTCCGCTGGCTGCGGGCCTCCGGCCTGGAGGTGACGTTCTGCCGGAACGTCACCGACATCGACGACAAGATCCTTGCCGTGGCTGCCGCGGAGGGCACGCAATGGTGGGCGGTCGCGCAGCGCAACGCGCGTGCCTTCAGCCGCGCCTATGACGTCCTCGGTTGCGAGCCACCCGACGTCGAGCCGTGGGCGACCGGGCATGTCCCCGAGATGATCGTGCTGATGCGGCGGCTGATCGATTCAGGACATGCTTACCCAGCTGATGGCGACGTGTACTTCGACGTGCTGTCCTACAAGGAGTACGGCGCGCTGTCCGGCCAGCGACTGGATCACATGCGCGCGGCCGACGACGTCGTGGGCGCGGACGCCAAGCGCGACCCACGTGACTTCGCGCTGTGGAAGGCGCACCGGCCGGGCGAGCCGGGCTGGGAGACACCGTGGGGCACCGGCCGGCCCGGCTGGCACCTGGAGTGCTCGGCGATGGCGACGAAGTACCTCGGGCCGACGTTCGACATCCACGGCGGCGGGCTTGACCTGGTCTTTCCGCACCACGAGAACGAGCTCGCGCAGTCCAGGGCCGCCGGCGACGGCTTCGCCAGGTACTGGGTGCACAACGGCCTGGTCAGGCTGAGCGGGGAGAAGATGAGCAAGTCGCTCGGGAACTCGCTGCTCGTGGACGCCGTCGTCACCAGGGTGCGGCCGGTGGAGCTGCGCTACTACCTCGGGCAGGCGCACTACCGTTCCGACATCGAGTACTCGGCCGAGGCCCTCGCCGAGGCGGTCGCCGCCTACCAGCGGATCGAGGGCTTCGTCACCAGGGCCGCTGAGATGATCAGCGAGCCCGCCGGAGCAGGCGGACTGCAATCCGCCAGCGCCAGCCAGCCTGGAGTTGCGGCGCAGGTTGTCGCCTCGGCCGCCCGGAGCCTGCCGGCCGCCTTCGCCGCGGCGCTGGATGACGATCTCGGCGTGCCGCAGGCGCTCGCGGTCGTCCACGAGACGGTGCGCGAAGGCAATGCCGCCCTGGCCGCCAACGACCTCGGCGGGGCCGCGAAGCACGCTGAGTCGGTCAGGGCGATGCTCGGCGTGCTCGGTCTCGACCCGCTCGCCGCGCCCTGGGCCGACGGCGCAGAATCCGGGCTGCGCGACGTGGTCGGCGCACTCGTCAGCGTCGCGCTCGAGCAGCGGCAGGCCGCACGTGCCCGCAAGGACTACGCCGCGGCCGACGCGATCAGGGATCAGCTTCGGGAGGCCGGAGTGGTCGTCGAGGACACCCCGGGTGGTTCACGATGGGAGCTTGCGCGATGAGCGGCGACGGAGGCGGCAGGAGCGGCAGGGGCGGCCGGACCAAGTCAGGCAAGCCGCGGCCAGGAACTGGGGGCTACGGCCGCCGCAAGCTCAAGGGCAAGGGGCCGACGCCCGCCGCCGAGATGCGCCCCGGGCATCCAGCGCAGCGGCGCGCGGCTGCCGCAGCGGCTGGCGCGGGCAGGCGTTCGGGCGGAACAGCCACACCGGATGGGGAACGGCGATCGCGGGACGGGAGTCGTTATGCATCCCAGGGCAGGGGCTCGGGCAGTACGGCCGAAATCGTGGCGGGTCGCAACGCGGTGCTCGAAGCGCTGCGCGCCGGCGTGCCGGCCGTAGCGCTGCACGTCGGGCCACGGCTGGATTCCGACGAGCGGATCGGCGAGGCGATCAAGCTCGCGGCCGACGCCGGCATCACGGTCCTGGAGGCAGGCAGGCCTGAGCTTGACCGGATGACCGCCGGCGCGGTCCACCAGGGCCTGGCGCTGAAGATCAGGCCCTACGCCTACTCCCACCCGGACGACCTGATCGGGACCAGAGCGCAGGGCCAGCCGCCGCTCATCGTGGCGCTCGACGGGATCACCGACCCGAGGAACCTGGGTGCGGTGGCTCGCTCAGTGGCCGCGTTCGGCGCCACGGGCGTGCTCGTGCCCGCGCGGCGGGCCGCCGGGGTGACGGCGGGCGCATGGAAGGCGTCAGCGGGCACGCTGGCCCGCGTGCCCGTCGCCCAGGCGCCGAACTTGTCCAGGGCGCTCGCCTCCTACGCCGAGGCCGGGCTGTTCGTCGTCGGCCTCGCCGCCGACGCCGACGCCGACATCGGCTCGCTGTCGCTGGCCGACGGGCCGCTGGTGCTCGTGATCGGCTCGGAGGGCAAGGGGCTGTCCAGGCTGATCGCGCAGCAGTGCGACGCCGTGGTGCGGATCCCGATATCCGGCGCGGAGTCCCTGAACGCCGGAGTCGCCGCCGGGATCGCGCTGTACGCGGTGAGCAGGCTCAGGAGCGGGCAGCGCGGTTAGCCCCGGCTTGGCCGGCTCGGGCCGGTGATCAGCGGATCGGGCAAGCCCGCCGCGTCCAGCATCTTGTCCGGGTAGTCGAGCACGGACAGCACGTAGCGCATCGCCTCGAGCCTGGCGCGCCGCTTGTCGTTGCTCTTGATGACGATCCAGGGAGCCTCCGGCACGTCGGTCTGCCGGAACATGGCCTGCTTCGCCTGGGTGTAGTCATCCCACTTGTCCAGCGAGGCGAGGTCGGTCGGGCTGAGCTTCCAGCACTTGACCGGGTCGGCGAGGCGGGCGACGAACCTGCGCAGCTGCTCGCCCCTGGTGACCGAGAACCAGAACTTGATGACAATGACGCCTTCGGCAGCGAGCTCCCGCTCGAAGGCCGGAACGTCGCGCAGGAACCTGACGTAATCCCCGGGCGGGCAGAAGCCCATCACGGCCTCCACGCCCGCCCGGTTGTACCAGGACCGGTCGAACAGCACGATTTCGCCTGGCTGCGGCAGGTGCGGCGCGTACCTGCGCAGGTAGTTGGCGCCCTGCTGGTGCTCGGTCGGCTTGTCCAGCGCGACGACCCGCACGCTGCGCGGGTTGAGGTTCTCGGTAAAGCGCCGGATCGTGCCGCCCTTGCCCGCCGCGTCCCGGCCCTCGAAGATGATCAGGACGCGCTGCCCCGAGTTCTTCACCGTGCGCTGCAGCTTGGCAAGCTCGATCTGGAGCAGGCGCTTGGCGTGCCGGTAGGCGTCGCGGCCGAGCAGCCTGGAGTAGGGGTAATCCTCTCGCCAAGTCTGGGCCGGCGTTCCGTCGGGTCGTACCAGCGCCGGACGGTCGTCATTGCCGAGTTCCACGCGCATGCCGAGGTCCGCGGCAATCTTGTCGAGCCGCTCGAGCATGGTCTGCGCGTCAGGCAGCTGATCTGTCGTTACCACAGCTGGCTACTCCCGGAGGCGTGCCGTCGTCTGACGGCCTAGTGGTTCCTGCCCTGCGTATGGTCAACAGATGCCATGCGCTCAGTATGGACCTGCATGCGATCCGTGTTCGCTAACCGGAACAATGCGCGCAACCGAAGAATGACGGGGAACCCTAACCTGAACAACGAGCGAATGACGGCCCGCGCGGATGGCTCGAACGTGCGCCCGCGGGGCACGCCGAGAAGGGCCTGCTGGCAGGGCGTTCGCGCGGTGCACGTGTGCTCTGTGTCACTACAGTTTCGAACTGGTTACAACCTTCCAGAACTCCCGATTCTTCAGCTAGCCTTCCGTACGGGCTCCAATAGGGTGACCCGTGGCATGGCGATCTTTAACGGTTGGCATAGCGGCGAAAGTCCGCTGAAGCGTGAACGGGAGCGGCTCATGGGGCTCGGGGCTGGACGAATCTCGGCGGTGGCTGGCACGGCGGTTGTGGCCGGGCTGCTGGTGCTGAGCCAGGCAGGCGCGGCGGTGGCGACACCCTCGGCGGGACAGGGGTCGGCGCTGGCTGGCTTCTCGGGCCAGCCGCAGGTCGGTGCCACCTATCATCCGCTGAACGTCACGCTCCGGTTCGGCGATCACGGACCGGCGGTCAAGGCACTGCAGCGGCGGCTGAACTTCCTGCATTACTACGCCGGACCGGTTGACGGCGTATTCGGATGGGACACCCAGGAAGCGGTCTGGGCCTTTAAGGAAGTCCAATCCCGCAGGCAGATCCCGCCCGACCCGAATCCGTTCACCGTAAAGAACCAGCATCAGCTCGTGGACCCGAAGCTGCCTCCGGTGCTGCATCCGCACGCCGCTCCATGGCGGATCGAGGTGAACAAGGCCATCTCGATCCTCGTCGTCTACCGCCACGACGAGCCGATCCTGATCAGCCATACTTCAAGCGCCGCCTATTACCGGCCCGACGGCACCGGCTGGGTCACTCCGGACGGAAGGTACCGGGCTCTCGGCTACTACGCTGGCTGCGTGCCGGATTCGACTTTCGGCGGCTGCATGTACAACCCGGTCTTCTTCATCGGGTCCGCGTTCGCCATTCACGGCATGCCGAACCCGACTTCGACTTTCAGCGGTTACGGCGTTCCCCTGAACCCGGCATCGCACGGCTGCATCCGCATTCCGCTCGACATCTCGGTGTTCCTGCACAAGCTGATCCGCGTCGAGGCAGTCGAGGGTGTTCCGACGGGCCACCTTGGCACTCCGATTTACGTCAACGGGCCTAACTACTACGGCAACGGAGCGTTCCAGTAGGCCGTACGGCCGCAGCGTACGCAACGTCCGGCTGGGCACTAGCAGGCCTAGCCGGACGTTGCGTGTGCAGGCCCCGGTAAGATACCGGCCACAGTGGTAGGAATTACCCTGGTGGAGTTGGCTGGCGTTTGAATTGAGTTCGGGGTGAGTTCGATGCGACGTGTCATGGTGGCGGCTGCGGCCGCGGTCGTCTTCAGCGCGGGGATTGCCGCCTGCAGCAGCTCACCAAGCAGCGGCCCGGCGAGCACATCGGCGGCGAGCTGCACGAAGGCAGGCATCAAGCACCTGCTGTACAAGCCGGGCGTGCTCACCGTGGCAACCGACACGCCCGCGTATACGCCGTGGTTCGAGGACAACATGCCGTCCAACGGCAAGGGCTACGAGAGCGCGATCGCCTACGCCATCGCGGCCCAGCTCGGCTTCAGCCGCTCGCACGTGGTCTGGGTGCACGAGCCGTTCAACAGCGTCTACGCGCCAGGCCCGAAGGCGTTCGACTTCGACATCAACGAGGTCTCCTACACCAAGCAGCGGGCCCAGGCCGTCACGTTCAGCAACAGCTACTACCCGGTCCAGCAGGCGATCGTCGCGCTCAAGGGATCGGCGATCGTCACCAAGCACTCGCCGTCCCAGCTCAAGAGCTACCTGTACGGCGACCAGATCGGGACCACGGGCCTGGCTTACATCAACTCCGACATCCAGCCGAGCATCCAGCCGAAGGTCTTCAACACGCTCGCCCTGGCCGCTACCGCATTGGACGCGCACCGGATCCAGGCACTGGTGACCGACACGCCGACCGCCCAGTACATGGTGGCGTCGGGCGAGGTCAAGCACGCGACGCTGGTGGCGCAGTTCCCCTCCGTCGGAGAGCACTACGGCGTGGTCTTCGCCAAGGGCAACCCGCTGGTCACCTGCGTGAACAAGGCGATCTCCAAGCTCACGGCCAACGGCACCATCGCCGC
>JASHXW010000042.1 GCA_030043395.1 Streptosporangiaceae bacterium | reverse complement strand
GGCAGGCCCTTCGCTGCCGCGAATTCGATCGCCTTGTCCCTGGTCATTCCCGAATCGCGAACAGGCGCGATCGACACCACGCCAGGCGCGAGGCTGGCGAGCCCCACCTCGAATCGCACCTGGTCGTTGCCCTTGCCGGTGCAGCCATGAGCTACGACAGTGGCGCCGTATTCGCGTGCGACCCGCGCCAGGTGCTTCACGATCAGGGGCCGGGAGAGCGCCGAGACCAGCGGATACCGGTCCATGTAGAGCGCGTTCGCGCGCATCGCTGGCAGGCAGAAGTCGGCGGCGAACTCGGCCCGCGCGTCGACGACCACAGCTTCCGCCGCGCCGCAGGCAAGCGCCCGGGCGCGGATCGTCTCCAGGTCCTCGCCGCCCTGTCCGACGTCCACGGCCAGCGCGATCACCTCGGCGCCAGTCTCCTCGGCGATCCATCCGATCGCCACCGATGTGTCTAGGCCGCCTGAGTAGGCCAGCACCACCCGCTGTGTCACAGCTCCTCCTGTTCCTGCAGTCCCACGTTCTTGGTCTCCGTCCGTGTGCGCCGCTCCGCGAGCTTGAGCAGCATGGCGGCGAGCTCGTCCCCGCCGGCCGGGTCACGCGCGACGACGAGCACGGTGTCGTCCCCCGCGACGGTCCCGAGCACGGCATGCATGGCCGTGCGGTCGATCATCGACGCCATCAGCTGGGCCGCACCGGGAGGCGTGCGAACCACGACCAGGTTGCCGCTAGCCTCAGCCGACAGCAGCAGGTCGGCAGCGACCCTGGCCAGCCCGCTCATGGCTGAGACCACTGACCCGCCGGCCAGCCCGATCGTTCCTGCCACCGCGGCCGCCGCCCGGCGAAGCTGCGCCTCGTCCGCGTCCACCGGCGGATCGGCCGGATCGGGTGGCAGCGCGTACACCAGCGCGCCATCGGGCCCGCGCAGCCGGACGGCGCCGAGCTCGTCGAGGTCCCTGGACAAGGTGGCCTGCGTCACCTTAATGCCGATGGCCGCGAGCCGGTCGGCTAGTTCTTCCTGGGAATGGACCGGCATCCCCTGCTGGGTGAGTATGACGGCGATCCTGGCGTGCCGGGCGGCCTTGGTAGCCGGGCTGACCGGCCCGCCGCCACTAGCCGAGCCAACCGCGGCCGCCGGGCCGGGCTCGTTCAGGTCAAGCGTGACCGGCGCGCGCGACCCGGTCACCGGTGCTCCTGCAGCAGCCAGGTCAGCAGTGCCTTCTGGGCGTGCAGCCTGTTCTCGGCCTGGTCCCAGGCGAGGCTGGCCGGCCCGTCGAGCACGCCGGCCGTGATCTCGTCGCCGCGGTGCGCGGGCAGGCAGTGCAGGACCTTGCAGCCCGGCCCGGCCAGGGCGAGCTTGTCCTCGTCGAGCCGGAACGGGGTCATCGCCCCGATCCGGTCCTCCTCCTGGCCCTCCTGGCCCATGGATGTCCAGACGTCCGTCGCCAGGACGTCGGCACCCTCGCAGCCGGCCGCCGGATCGGAATAGACCTGCGCCGAGCCTGCATTCCGCTCGGCAATCGCCTGTGCCGCAGCGAGAATGGCCGGCTGCGGCCAGTAGCGCTCCGGGGCGGCGATCCGCACATGCAGGCCCGCGGTCACCCCGCCCAGGAGGTAGGAGTGCGCCATGTTGCTACTGCCGTCCCCCAGGAACGTCAGCCGCAGGCCGGCCAGCTGCCCGAATGCCTCGCGCACTGTCAGCAAGTCGGCGAGCACCTGGCAGGGGTGGAACTCGTTGGTCAGCGCGTTGATCACGGGGACCGTGCTCGCTGCCGCGAACTCCTCGAGCATCTCCTGGCCGAAGGTCCGCCAGGCGACGGCGGCCACCTGCCTGCTCAGCACGCGCGCGGTGTCGCCGACCGACTCCCCGCGGGACTGGTGCGTCCCCGCCGAGTCGATGATCAGCGGGTACCCGCCCAGCTCGGCGATGCCGACCGCGAACGACACCCTGGTGCGCAGCGACGGCTTGTCCAGCAGCAGCGCGACCGTCCGCGGTCCGGCGAGCGACTGGCGGCCGAACCTGTCGGCTTTCATCACCCCGGCCAGCCCCAGCACCTCGGCTTGCTCGTCGGGTGACAGGTCGTCGTCGCGCAGGAAGTGCCTTAGCACTGGCTTGGTCATGACGTGCTCGCCTGCCGGGTCATGCTCGCTGGCTGATACTTCAGGCTGGCCAGCCGAGCCGTCGGCTGACCCGGCACCCTGCCCGGCGGACTTGTCAGCGGATTTGTCAGCGCCACCCGCGTCGAGCACCGCGAGCGCGACCGCGCCGACCTCGGATTCGTCGGTCATGAAGTCTCCTGTCCGGCGAGAACACTCGCCCCGTCCAAGATCGCTGGCAGCGCAGCGACGAACGACTGCGCCTGCTCGACTTTAAGGATCAGCGGCGGCGCGATCCTGACCGCACTTGGCTGGACGGCGTTCACCAGGAACCCGGCCTGCCTGGCGGCTGCCTCGATGTGCCCGGAGACCGGCTCGGTGAGGACGATGGCCTGCCAGAGGCCGGTCCCACGCACGCCGGCGATCAGCGGGTGCTCGGTTGCCCCGATCCCCGCCGAGAGCACTTCGCCGACCTCGCTCACGTGGCTCAGCAGTCCCTCGCGTCCGATCGTGTCCAGCACCGCCAGCGCAGCCGCGCAGGCGATCGGGTTGCCGCCGAAGGTGCTGCCGTGGTCACCCTTCGCGAAGCCATCGCCGCACGGGCCGATGCCGACGCACGCGCCGATCGGCAGGCCACCGCCAAGGCCCTTCGCCAGCGTGATCACGTCAGGCGTGATCCCCTCACGCTGGAACGCGAACCATGCCCCAGTCCGTCCGATGCCACTTTGGATCTCGTCGAGCACGAGCAGCGCCCCGGCGCGGTCGCAGGCCTCCCGCGCCGCCCGCAGATACCCCGGCGGAGCGGGCACGACGCCACCCTCGCCCAGGCATGGCTCAAGGAAGACGCCCGCGCAGTCTGGCCCGATAGCCGATTGCAATACTTCCGGATCACCGAAGGGCACGAACCGAACCTCAACCCCATAAGGCGCAAACGGCTCCCTGATCGA
>JASHXW010000041.1 GCA_030043395.1 Streptosporangiaceae bacterium | reverse complement strand
CGCCGCGGCCGCTCGAGGCGGCCTGAACATACTCGGCCCGCTCGGCGCGATGCGACAGCACGCCACTGGCGCGGACGGCTAGCGATGCGCGTCGTGCTCGTGCTGACCCAGGCCCGCGGCGGCCCGGCGCATCTGGCCATCGAGCTGGCCAGTGCCGTGGCGAGGTTGGCCGGGGCGTCGGCCGCAGAGACGGCCCGCGCTGGCCGCCGCCCGCCTTGCGGAACTCCTTCGGCGGCCGATGAGCATGGCGTGCCCCAGGTGATCGTCCTCGGTCCGCCTGCCCTGCGTGACGCGGGGCTGCCGCCTGGCATGCACCGGCCGATCGCCGTGGCATCGAAACTGGACGCCGGGGGATTCGCGGCGGCGCGCTCGGCGCTGGCCGATCTGGCTCCCGACGTGGTGCACGCCCAAGATCACCGCGCGGGGCTGGTCTGCGCGCTGGTAGCGCCTCGTGGCACGCAGGTGGCCATGACCTTTCACGGAGTGCCGGACAGCGCCGCCGGACGGTGGGTCCAGGACGGTCCCTGGCACGGGCGCCCGCTGCGGCTGGCGGGCCGTAGCCGGCTGGTGGCGCAGCACTTGGTAGGCGCCAGGATGGACTGCGCGGTCGCGCCATCTCGCGCCATGGGCGACTTCCTGGTCCGGGAGGTGCGGCTGCAGGCGGGCCGGGTCCGCGCGATCCACAACGGAGTCGACGTTCCGCTCACGTCGCGGGCGCCGGGTCAGGTGCGGACATTCGTCACGGTGAGTTCGTTTGCGCCATGCAAGGCGACTCCGCTGCTCGTGCGGACCTTCCAGGGCCTCGCCGAGGGGAGGTCAGATCTGCGCCTTCGGATGGTGGGAGATGGCCGTGAGCGGCGTGCGTGCGAGGAACTGGCATCCGGGGCGGCTGCCAGGGTCGAGTTCGCGGGTTACCGCGCGGACGTGCCCGAGCAACTCGCGATCGCCGACGCGTTCGTGCTGCCGTCGCTCAACGAGAACATGCCGCTGGCGCTCCTTCAGGCGATGGCGGCTGGCCTGCCCTGTGTCTGCTCCGATGTCGGCGGTGTCCGGGAGGTGCTGGACGACGACTGCGGCCTGCTCATTCGCCCAGGTGACGCAGGCGCGCTACGCGCGGCCATGGAGAAGCTGGTCGCCGATCCGGACCTAGCAGCACGGCTAGGCGCGGCCGCCCGGCGCCGGGTGCAGGAGAAGTTCACGCTGGACCGCTGCGCGCGTGACCACCAGCTGCTTTGGCAGCAGCTAGCCCAGCAGCGCCCCAGCAGCGGCCCCATCGTCCATGATCTCGAAGACTTGGCCGGCGGAACCGCCACCTAGGTCTTCGAGATCATGCTGGACCCGTCGCGGCAAGGGGGAGCGGCGCCGCTGTGGATATGTCTCGGCAATGTCCACAGAGCTGGCCGCCGTCGTTGCCGGCGTGGCCGGGCTCCACGATCGTTGTCCGGCATGGGCTACAGACTGCCGGCAACTCTGGCGGAGATTGCCGAACACCAGCGTGGCGTGATCACCTGCCGCCAAGCACAAGGAGCGGGGCTGAGCCGCGACGTCATCAGCGCCCGACTGAAGAGCGGGCGGTGGCAGCGCCTGCACGAAGGCGTCTACCTGGTCAGCCTGGGAGGACCAGACCGCCAGGCGATGCTGTGGGCAGCGGTCTTGCGAGCTGGGCCGGGAGCGATGCTGAGCCACTGGAGTGCCGCGGAAGTCGATCACCTGGTCGATCAACCATCGCCGCGCATTCATGTCACGATCCCCGGGAGCCGGCGCGCAACTGGCATCCATGGCGTCACCATCCACGTCAGCGTGCTCGCGGATCGGGCCAGGCACCCGAGCCGGTTACCGGCGCGCACCCGAATCGAAGAGACAGTCCTCGACCTATCTGACACTTCGGAAAGCAGCTGGGACGCGGTTGGCTGGATCGCCACGGCAATTGGGCGGCGGCTGACAACGCAGGCCATGCTGCGCGCCGCAGCGGCTGAGCGCACCAGGCTTCGATGGCGCTGCGACATCGCCGCCGTGCTCAGTCCGGATCTCGCGGGACTTCACTCGGCGCTGGAGTACCGCTACGTACGCAACGTGGAGCGGCCGCACGGATTGCCGAAGGCCAGGCGGCAGTCCCGGGCACAGCGCGGGAGCGTCGTCGAATACCGCGATGTGCTGTACGAGGACTACTCGCTCGCGGTGGAGCTCGACGGTGCCGTGGCTCATCCCGCCGATGTTCGGTGGCGGGACGTTCAGCGCGACAATGCCGCAGCGGCAGCCGGCTTGATCACCCTGCGATATGGCTACCGGGACGTTACGACCAGGCCATGCCAGATAGCTCAGGAAGTAGCGGCTGTCCTGCGGGTGCGAGGCTGGCTGGGAGCGCCGCAGCCCTGTTCCAAGGCCTGCGCGCTCTCCCACCCCGCTCGAGCCTCATGATCTCGTAGAGTGCGTCGGCAGTTTTGCCGACGAAGTCCCCGAGATCATGAAAGTGGGCTTACCGTCTGCCGACTCGGCCGCTCTGGAAGCGCTCCGTGGCATCGCTGTCGTAGCTCGTCGACTTGCGCCTGCCACGCCAGCCGCCCGGCTTGCTCGGGACCGAGGTGCCTGCCCTGGTTTGCTCAGCCTGGCCAGACTCGTCGTCCTGGCCAGGCTCAGCGTCGTCGCTCGTCTCCTCGTCTGTGCCAGCGCCCGGCGCGGTGCCTGCGCCAGCCGTCAATGTCTCACTCATGCTTGAGCTGGCTTGCTCTGCGCTCGGGCCCTCGCCGGAACTCCCGGAGCCCGTGCTTGCATCGGGCGCATCTGCGGTCTCTGTGCTCGCCTCGGCCGTGCTCGGGCTTGCCATGCTCTCGTCCGCAGAGTCCGTACCGCCCGTGCTCGCGTCGGATGTGCTTGGGCTGGTAGCGCGTAGGCGGACCGTGCTCGTGTCGCCGCTGCTCGCGTCCCTTGTGCTTGCCCCTGCCGTGTCCGCGTAGGCGCTGCGGGCTGGAGGTTGGCCCGCTCCGGTCATGCCCGCCTCATCGCGGGTGCTTGCGAAGGCGCTCGCTCCGGGACGGCTTGCTTCGGGACGACGTGCTCCGGCCATCTCGGGACTGGGCTGGCTGGTGGACGTCCGGTCGGATTCCGCTCGGCTCGATCCGCTTATCCCAGCCGATCTGGTCGCAGCGGCGCCGCTTGTATATGCCCTGCTCGCCTCAGGCGTGCCCACTCGTTCGCCGCCTCCGGGTTCCTCCTCCTCGGCGACCGGAGTCGAGAGGCGATCCCAGAGCAGGCCAGCCACCAGGCCGAGGATGGCCGCCAGCACCAGAACAAGGAGCAGCAGCAGCGATCTCCTGGGCGGCGCCGGGGTGGCGGTGGCCGATGGCAGCCCGTAGATCTTAGGAACGACGACCCCGTTGCCGCGGAGCTGGGAAAGGAAGACCTTGGTGGTCTCCAGCGCGATCTGCCGTGCCTGGACGGGGTTGGTGCTCGTTGCCACGATGTTGATGACCGCCGCGCTGGAGAGCGACTGAGCGCTGACGTCGTTGGCCAGCGCGGCCCCTGATGTCCGGAACGGCAGGCCGGCCGCGACCCTGTTGAGCAGCGCCGGACTCGAGATGAGCTGGACGTAAGTCGGGATCAGGCTGGTGATCAGGTTCGGGTAATTCGGCAGAACGCCGCTATTCGTCGATACCGGTAGCAGCGCTATCGACGAGGACGACTCGTAAGTCTTGGGCCGGATCAGGACGACGATCGATCCGATGACCGCGATGAGCAGGAAAGCGATCGCGCAGACGAACCTTCGGCGCCACAGGATCCGGCCGACGCTGACCGGCGTTACCGGGTCGTGTGATTCGCTGGCTGTTGCCATGGCTCCCTCCGAGCCGGCGGAACCTTGGCTGTCAGGTCCGTCCGGCTTGAATCAGCTGCTGGTGCCGCGCCGAGTTCTCGCCACAGCCCGAGCGTGCGGTCAACCGAGTGCTGCAGTGAGTAGAACTGCACTGCCCTATCCCTCGCGGCGGATCCGAGCCTGCGGCGCTCGGCCGGCGCGGCAAGCAAGTCATCGACGGCGGCGGCGAGGGTGCGGGGGTCCTCGGCGGGCACTAGCACTCCGGCGTCGCCCAGGCATGAGCTCCCCGACACCCGGGTTGCCACGATGGCGGCGCCGCAGGCCATCGCCTCAAGCATCACCAGAGCCATGCCGTCATAGCGCGAGGGGATCACGACCACGTCGGCGGCCCGCAGGTCCGGCGCTGTGTCTGGCCGGTACCCGGCCAGCTCGACCCGGTCCCCGAGGCCGAGTGCGACGACCTGCCGCTCGATCGCGCTCCTGTCCTCGCCGTCTCCGACCAGGCGAAGCCGGACCGACGCCGTCCGCATGATCGCGAGCGCGGCGACGGCGATGTCCGGCGCACGCTGCCTGCACAAGCGCCCGACGCTGACCAAGAGGGGATCATCGGTGCGGGCGGCAACCGGTCCGTCTGGCTGAAAGCGCGACGGGTCAACGCCGTTGGGATTGACCAGGATGCGTCCCCGCGAGTGACCGAGCACGCCCAGGCCGCAAGCGCGTTCTTCCTCGGAGACTGCCTGCACCGCCGAGGTCACCGGCGCAAGCGCTCGCTCGATGATCCGGTAGGCCGGCGCCAGGCGACCGCCCACTAGCCAGGACCAGCCGTGCGGCGTGAACACGCTTGGCGGCCGCCTCCGGCCGAGGCTGGCCAGTGCGAGCCGCCCGAGTGCCCCTGCCTTGGACGAGTGCAGGTGG
>JASHXW010000444.1 GCA_030043395.1 Streptosporangiaceae bacterium | reverse complement strand
ACAGGTACGACTTGTTCGCCGACCCGCCGCCCTTGGCCATGAACAGGAACTTGTACTCCGCGCCGTCGGTCGCGTACAGCTCGATCTGCGCCGGGAGGTTGGTTCCGGTGTTCCGCTCGTCCCACATGGTCAGGGGCGCGAGCTGGGAATAGCGCAGGTTCAGCTTCGTGTACGCCTCGAACACGCCGCGCGCGATGTGCTCCTCGTCGTGCCCGCTCGTCAGCACCTGCTGGCCGCGCTTGCCCATCACGATCGCCGTGCCAGTGTCCTGGCACATCGGCAGGACACCGCCGGCCGCGATGCACGCGTTCTTGAGCAGGTCGCCGGCGACGAACCGGTCGTTCGGCGAGGCCTGCGGGTCGTCCAGGATCGAGCGAAGCTGCCGCAGGTGCGCCGGCCGCAGCAGGTGCGCGATGTCGTGCATGGCCTGCGCCGTCAGCGAGGTCAGTGCCTGCGGGTCAACTTCGAGAAATTCACGGCCGAACGCAACTCTCGTAGCGACTCCAGCCTCGCTGACCAGGCGGTATTCGGTGGTGTCGGGACCCAGTGGCAGGAGGTCGGTGTAGCTGAAATCGGGCATGTCGTACATCCTCGTACGGGGCCAGGGATCAACTCATCGTAGGACGCCGCATGCGGAGCTTGGGCTGGCCCTCACGGGACGGGGACGTGAATGCGGCGCGCCGAGCGGGGTAGTTGGCCGGAATCATGGCTGGGAATGGCAGGGTTAGCAGACAGCGCCAATCGACAGGGAAATGGCTGATGGACATCGAATCGGGAAACGGCAGTAATGGCGTCGACCTGACGGAGGCGGCCCGGCAGCTGGAACAGGCAGCGCACGATGTCCGTGTCGCATTCGACTGCATCGCCCTCGACGAACTCGACCGGGCGCATACGCACGTCATCACGGCACGAGCCGCAGTCGATGCGGCGGAGACCATCCTGCGCGTGGCACTCGGCGGCGAGCGCAGCTCAGCCGCTTAGCCCTCGGCCAGCGCGCCGTCGGCCGGACGCCCCGTAGCCCGCGGGCGGCAAGCGGAGCGAGTCTCCGCGGCGCGGCGGAATCGGCACCTGCCGCGGAACAGAGGGCGGCTGCCCTGTCGGCAACGCCGCGCAAGCGCGCTACGGGGCCGTCGACGAGGCTCGGCAGAGCTGAACCGGTCCGGTATCGTCTGCAATGTGAACTCGCGGTTCGGTCCCCATGACCTGCGCGCTTCTGACGCGGACCGCGATCTTGTCATGAAGCTGCTGACCGATGCGGCGGCGGATGGCCGACTGACGATGGCCGAGCATTCCGAACGCTCGGAGCGCGCGCTTTCCGCCCGCACGCTCGGCGAGCTGGCCAAGCTGACCACGGACCTGACCCTGCCTTCCGGGCAGCCGATCCGGCTGTATCCGAGCCGCGCGGTGACGGCGGCCTTCGCCCGCGAGCGGCGCGAAGGCCGGTGGGTTGTCCCGGATAACTTCCCTGTCACCGCCTTCTTCGGCACGGTGGTCCTCGACATGCGCGAGGCCACGCTGGCCAGCCAGCGGATCACCATCCACGCGACGGTGATCGCCGGGGAGGTCCGCGTGATCGTGCCCGAGGGGGTCGGGGTGCAGATGGGCGGCCGGTCGTTGCTCGGCGTGCGCAGCGTGCGGGGCAGGACGATGTCGGCCGCGCTGGCCAAGCCCGGCGCCGCGGTGATCGAGATCCGCACGCTGGCGCTAGCCGGCTCGGTGAAGGCGATCACCGTCCGCAGGTCCAGGTGGCGCTCGGCGTTGCGCCGCCTTTAAGCGCGACCGTGCGCGAAGTACCCCGACGGTCGCCTGCGGCTCCTGTTGGTCAGTACGGGACGACCGAGTAGCGAGAAACCTTCCACAGGGCGTGCTCGGTGTAGATGTTGCGGATGGTCCCCGAGCGCGCCCGCATGACGAGCGTGTGGGTGGTCGCGCCGCCCGACTTGTAGCGGACGCCCTTGAGCAGCTCGCCGTCGGTAATCCCGGTCGCGGCGAAGAACGCGTCATCGGAGGAGACCAGGTCATCGGTCGTCAGTACCCGGCTGAGGTCGTGGCCCGCATCGATGGCGCGGTCCCGTTCCTCCTCGTCGCGAGGAGCCAGCTTGCCGAGTATGACTCCGCCGAGGCACTTGATGGCGCTGGCCGCGATGACGCCCTCGGGCGTGCCCCCGATGCCGAGGAGCAAGTCGACGCCCGTGCCCTCGCGAGCCGCCATGATCGCCCCCGCGACATCCCCGTCCGTGATCAGCTTGATCCTCGCCCCGGTATCACGCACCTGCGCGATGAGCTCGGCGTGCCGTTCCCTGTCCAGGATGACGACCGTCACGTCGTGCGGTGAGCAGTGCTTTGCCTTGGCCACGGCTGCAACGTTGGCCGCTGGCGGCGCGTCGATGTCGACGAGGCCCGCCGCCTCGGGACCCGTGACGAGCTTGGACATGTAGAACACCGCGCTCGGGTCCCACATCGAGCCGCGGGCGCTCACGGCTATGACGGCAATCGCGTTGGACATGCCGTCGGCGGTCAGCCTGGTGCCGTCGATCGGGTCGACTGCGACGTCGCAGTCCGGGCCGGTGCCGTCGCCGACGTGCTCGCCGTTGAAGAGCATCGGAGCGCGGTCTTTCTCGCCCTCGCCGATGACGACAACGCCGTTCATCGAGACCGTGCTGATCAGCCTGCGCATGGCGTTGACGGCCGCGCCGTCGGCGCCGTTCTTGTCCCCGCGTCCCACCCAGCGTCCGGCGGCGAGGGCGGCAGCCTCGGTCACCCGGGCCAGTTCGAGTGCGAGATTGCGGTCTGGAGCGCTCGGCTCGGTAGGCACCGATATCGAGGACTGCTCGGCCATTCGCCTCACCTCCGCGTGCGTGGCGGTGAGCGCCCGCGCGGACGCTCCCTGCACTGGCCAGCGGCGACGGCGCCATGGCCCACGATCGAATCCTACGTAGCGAAGCCGGGGTCGCCGGCGTACGCTCCAGCCGCGGGCTTCGCCGTGGCCGCGAAGCGTTCAGCCGGGTGCCTCAGAATGGCCTGCCGTCGTCGTCTGCGTCAGTCCCCTGCACTGGCGTCTTGACAGCAGCGGCCAGCCTGGCCCGGGCACCCTCCAGCCACTCCTCGCAGATGGCCGCCAGCCGCTCGCCCTCTTCCCACAACTCCAGGGATTGCTCCAGCGTCAGCCCGCCTGCTTCGAGGCGCTTGACGAGATCCACGAGCTTGTCCCGCGCCTGCTCGTAGCCCAGTTGCTGCTCGGGGCTGTCCTTCTGCGTCATGCTGTCCTCGCATCGGGGGCGTCACGGTGCCTGCCCACCCTAGGGTTGCCCGGAGGTGCGGGCGGTCACATTCAGCTGATCGGCTGCGAACCTGACGAGCAGTTCCTCGCCGTCCTCGACCTCGCCGGCGGAACGCACGACGGTGGCATCGCCGCGCTGGACGATCGCGTAGCCACGCCGGAGCGTGGCAGCGGGCGAGAGTGCGACGAGCCGGGCCCTGGTGTGGGCGAGATCCGA
>JASHXW010000443.1 GCA_030043395.1 Streptosporangiaceae bacterium | reverse complement strand
CCGCTGGCGAACGCCACCCCGCCGGCCCCTCCCTCGAGGTTGGCCACGCGCTCCTCGAAGACGGCGACTGTCGGGTTCATGATGCGCGAGTACGTGTTCCCGTACTCCTGCAGGTTGAAGTACGCCGCCGCGGACTCGGGGTCCTCGAACACGTAGCTTGTCGTCTGGAAGATCGGCACTGCGCGCGCGCCCGTGTTCGGGTCGGGCCGCTGGCCGGCGTGCAGCTGCCGCGTCTCGAACCCGAAGGCGCGGGCTTCCTCGGCGCGAGCGGGCTGCTCGGTCACCAGGGGTCCCTCCTCACGTGGCTGGTCCATCAGCGGCCAGGAAGCCGCGGATGATCGGGATCTGGCGCGCTTCCTCGAGCAGGAAGCAGTCGTGACCGTAAGGCGCCTCGATCACATGACACTCAACCGGCTTGCCGAGCGAGCGCAACGCCTTCTCGATCTCTCGCGACGCGGACGGAGGGTACAGCCAGTCGGAACTAAACGCGATCAGCAGCGTCCGTGCCGTGACGGGATCGAGTGCACGGGCAAGCGACCCGCCGCCGTACTGCCGCCCAAGGTCGAAGTAGGTCAGCGCGCGCGATGTGTACAGGTAGGTGTTGGCATCGAAGCGCTTGACGAACGAGTCGGCCTGGTGGCGCAGGTAGCTCTCGACCTCGAACTCTGGCTCGGTGATCGTGTAGCGGATGTCGTCAGCGAACTGCAGTCGCCGGCCGAACTTGTCGCTCAGCGCCTGGCCGGACAGGTAAGTGACATGTCCGACCATCCGGGCGACACCCATCCCGGCATCGGGCGATCGGCCGGTGCCGTAGTAGTGACCACCCTGCCATGCCGCATCGCGCATGATCGAATCGCGGGCGATCGAGTTCCAGGCCACGCCCTGCGGGTGAAGCGCGTGCGTGCTGGCGATCGCCACGACGGCATCTACCTCGCCGGGGAACAGGATCGCCCACTCGAACGCCTGCATCCCACCGAGCGAGCCTCCGGTGACGGCCGCGAGCCGGTCGATGCCGAGCTCGCGCAGAAGCGCACGCTCGGTCCGCACCATGTCGGCGACCGTGATCACCGGGAAGTCCGCGCCGTAGGGCCTGCCAGTCGCCGGGTCGGTCGACGAGGGCCCCGTCGTTCCGCGGCATCCGCCGAGCAGGTTAGTGGAGACGACGAAGTAGCGATCAGTATCGAACGCCTTGCCAGGGCCAATCATCCCGTCCCACCAGCCGAGCCCCTTGCCTACAGTGCCGTCACGGTCCTCGGCCCCGAACCCGTCCCTGGTGCTCTCCTCGGGCGGCGTCTTCGCCAAGCCCGCCGCATGGGCATCGCCGCTGAGCGCGTGGCAGACGAGGATGACATTGTCGCGCCGCGGCGACATGGTGCCGTAGGTCTCGTACGCGACGCGCACCGGATGCAGCTCGCGGCCGCAGTCCAGCCGGACAGGCTCGGGCAGGTCGAGGTACTGCGTCTCGACGGTGCCGACCGACCCGGCCGCTATGGTGGACCTAGGCCTGGACATGGGGGTCATGATAACGTGCGCTGACCGGCACATTGTCGAGTGAGCTTATAGGAATTCTGGGGATATAACGGAAGGGGCATCAAGCGACATGACCACGGTCACCAATGGAGTCAACGTACAGGCGCTGCTTGACGCACGCGAAGTGCTGAAGGGTGCGCCCGAGGCCGCTCAGTTCACCTGGCGGGCATCCTCCAAGTGGGAGAACGGCGTCCACAGCACGATAAGAGTCCAGGACTACTTCGGCCTCGGCGAAGAGCAGAGCCACAAGAGGGAGTCCGTCTTCGACGCCGACCACCCGGAGACCTTCGCGGCCGAGGACAACGGGATCACCCCGATCGAGTACTTGCTCGTCGGCCTCGCGAGCTGCCTGTCCGCAGGCGTGGCCTCCGTCGCGCAGAATCGCGGCATCCAGCTGCGCTCGGTCGAGGCGACAGTGGAAGGTCACCACGACGTCCGCGGCATTCTCGGCGTGGACAGCGACGTCCGGAACGGCTTCAACGACGTCAAGGTAACGTTCACCATCGACGCGGATGCGTCGAGGCAGGACATCGAGGCCCTGGTGGCGCAGTCGCAGAAGCGTTCCGCCGTGTTCGATGCCCTGACGAACCCGACTGAAGTGAACGTCGAAGTAGCCTGAACGGCCGCGCGGCGGCTGGTCCGCCGCGCGGCACCTCAGGCTCGTTCTGCCGCAGCAAGGACCGAGCCATCGAGCACTTCACCACCGCCGTCATCGGAGCTGGGCACGCCGGCATCGCCGCTAGCTACTTCCTCAGGGAAAGGTCTATCGAGCACGTCGTGCTCGAGCGCGGTGAGGTGGCGAACTCGTGGCGGAAAGAACGCTGGGACTCGCTGCGGCTGCTGACCCCGAACTGGCTCAACCGGCTTCCGGGCCTTCGCTATGAGGGCCCGGATCCGGACGGGTACCTGACGATGGGGGAAGTGACCGAGCTCATCGAGCGCTTCGCAAAGCTATGTGACGCTCCGGTGCGGCCCGGTGCGGACGTCACGTCGCTGCGGCGTGCCGACGGCGGCTACCACCTGACCACCAGTAGCGGCGAGATCCGCAGCAGGACAGTCGTTATCGCCAGTGGCGCATGCAACCAGCCGGCGATCCCGGCCTTCGGCAGCGCGGTGCCCGAGTCCGTCGAGCAGCTAACGCCGCTCGGCTACCGCGAGCCCGGCCAGCTACCTGATGGCGGAGTGCTGGTCGTGGGCGCCTCGGCCACCGGGCTCCAGCTGGCGGCCGAGGTGCGGCGGTCGGGCAGGCCAGTGCTGCTCTCCGTGGGAGAGCACGTGCGGCTCCCGCGCATCTACCGCGGGCGTGACGTGCTCTGGTGGATGGACTCCTCCGGAGTATGGGATCAGCGCTACGACGAGATCGAGGACCTGACCCGGGCCCGGCGGCTCCCCTCGCCGCAGCTCGTCGGCACTCCCGAGCGGTCCACGCTCGACCTCAGCGCGCTCACCGCGATGGGCGTGGAACTGATCGGCCGCCTAGCGGCCGTGCGCGACGGCCACGCCTTGTTCTCCGGCGGCCTGCGCAACATGTTCTCGCTGGCTGACCTGAAGATGGCTCGCCTGCTTGACACCTTCGACGAGTGGGCTCGCGACAACGGCCGTGAAGCGGAGGTTGGTGCGACCGAGCGGTTCCCGCCGACCCACGTGCCCGAGTCCGCGCGATGGCGGATCGACCTGCGCAGCGGCGAGATCCGCTCGATCGTGTGGGCGACCGGATTCCGCCCCGACTACAGCTGGCTCGATGTGCCCGCGACGGACGAGAAGGGCCACCTGCGGCACGTCGGCGGCGCCGTCGACAGCCCAGGGCTGTACGCGCTGGGATTGCCGGTCCTGCGCAGGCGCAGGTCGACGTTCATCTGCGGCATCGAGGACGACGCTCGCGAGGTGATCGCTGACCTCGCTACCTACCTGGCCGCGCCCCACGGGTGAGACCGGCTGACCGAATCCAGGTCAGCATCCCGCGCAGCGCCATGTGACGCGGCTGGGTGTCTGCACGCCACGGCATCGAATCGTGTCGACGCCGCCCGAAAGCGAGGCCATCGCGGCCGTCACATCGGCCCCAGATTCGAGCGTCGCCGACATCGCTCCCGGGGCGGAGAATGAGGATCAAGGAGGTTTGGCCTCTTGGTCGCACTGGTGATCGTCGTCGTTTTCCTTGCGTGGGTGGGCTTTCAGATTTGGCGAACGTGGGTAAGACCGCCCGGGCCTAATCCGGTGAACCCTGATCTAGTCGCCTGGGCGAAGCTTGTAGACGCGTCAGGGCTCTCAGACAAGGCTGTTGCGGATGCAGAGTGGTTCCTCCGGGTGTACCCGCGGATGGCCCCGACATCCAGGAGAGAGGTTGCCTTCCGCCTCGTGGCGATCATCGGGCAGCAGGTCAGCCCACCACCTCCGCTCAGCGTTGCGCCAGTGGACATCATCGAGACTGTTCTCGCAGCGCGACGGAAGCAACTCGGCATTGGCTGAGCGACTGGCACACTCAAACAGTCGACCCAAGAGAGCACGCCGGACAGGTTGGGAGTTGACGTGAGCAGCCTGAACCTTGACATCACCGAGCCCGGCCGACCCGAGCTGCACGAGGTGTCGCCTGGCGTATATGCATACGTGCAACCAAATGGAACATGGTGGATTAACAACACTGGGTTCCTGGTCGGGTCGCAAGGCATCATCAGCATCGACACCTGCTCGACCCAGCGCCGCACGCTGGCCTAC
>JASHXW010000442.1 GCA_030043395.1 Streptosporangiaceae bacterium | reverse complement strand
TCAGTGGCAGTGCTCGCGGCCGGGGCGGGAGCAGGCGGCCTGCTGGCAGCGGCGCTCGCCGATCCCGGGGCCGGGGTGACCGATCAGGCTGCCGGGAGCGCGTCGGCTGGCAGCTCGGGACCGCGAGCTCCCGCCGGCGTACTGGCGGGCGTGGCCGCCTCGCCGCCGGACGGCGCGCAGTCCCTGGCAGCCGATGGCGGCGCGCTCATGGCCGCCAACAGCGTGGTGCCCGATCTGATGGCAACGCCCGTCTTCGCTGACCTGAAGATGCCACTGCTGCCTGGCGATCACGACGGGGCCGGAGGCGGCAACCTGGGGACGCCGGGACCGACGCCACAGGCAACCCGATCCGGCTCAGGCAGCAGCGGGCCGGGCAGATCAGGCGAAGCTTCCGGCCAGAGCAAGACGGCGGTTTCGGCAGGTCCGCCCGGAGCCGGCCTCGCTGTCAGTGACGACGGCAGGCCACGGCACCCGAACCGGAACATGGGGCTTGCGGTGGCGGCTGTCATCGCCGTCGTCGCGATCGCCACTGCGTTCGCGATCCCGGGCATCCGGCATTCGCTGATGGGGATTTCCCCGCTGCCGGGTGCCAGCCGGGGCAGTACCGGATCAGGCGGCCTGGACAACCAGAAGGGCCACGAGGGCAGACGGTCGGGCAACTCTGGCAGTTCGCCGTCTGGCAGCCACGGGTCCGCACCCGGCCATCCCAGCCCGTCCGGCTCGCGCAAGTCGGGCAAGTCCTCGCCGTCCGGCAAGCCGTCCCCGTCATCGTCCGGGCACTCGTCGTCACCGAACCCGTCCGCCAGCCCGAGTTCGTCCACGAGCAGTAGCCCTAGCCCTAGCCCGAGCTCCAGCTCGCTGCCGCCCATCCCGGCCGGCTACATCTGGCAATCGGAGTCCGCCTCGAGCAACGACACCACGGCTGGCTTCCGGCTCGCCACGCCGGCCACCTGGTTGATGAGCCCTGGACTGCAGACCTACTTCGGCCCGCCGGTCGGCACTGCGCGCCTCGGGGTCGACATGGCCCCGTTCGTGTACAACTACCCCGTGCGGGAGGCCAAGTACCTGCAGGCATACGCCATCGCCAACCACAGCTACCACGATTACCACCTGATCTCGATCCTGGCGACGAGGTTCCAGGGCAGCGCGGCAGCCACCTGGAGCTGGTGGTGGAAGGGGGCAGATGCGGTCTACCGGACCGACGTGACTGATGTCATCTTCACCGCGCACACGTCAGCCGGACCGCAGCCGTTCATCTTGTCCATGTCAGCCATAGGGCCTCGCGCTGCCCATGCCAGTCACGTCATGCGCGTTGCCATGCGGACGTTTGCCCCGCTGCCGGGCTGACCCGATCCGGACTGGCCGCGCCGACGGCGGGGGCTGCCGGAGAAACGCTCCCCGGCAACCCCTGCCTGAGGCTCAGTACCAGCCGTAGCTTTCCTCATGCGCCCACGCGCCGCAGGGCGAGCCGTATAGCGACTTGATGTAGCCGAGGCCCCACTTGATCTGGGTCGTCGCGTTGCTCTGCCAGTCCGGGCCAGCGCTGGCCATCTTGGACCCTGGCAGGGCCTGCGGGATGCCATAGGCACCCGAAGTGGGATTCTCCGCAGTCGGGTCCCAGCCGCTCTCGCGCGTCCACAACTCGTTCAGGCAGGTGAACTGGCTGGACGACCAGCCGTAGCTGGACAGCATCGCCATGGCTATGCGCTGCGGCGAGCCGGACGGCTCGGACGAAGACCCGGATGAACTGGGAGTCGTCTTCTGGGCGACAGGCTGGCGGACCGGCGCAGCCTGCCGAGCTGCCCGCTCCCTAGCCGCGCGCTCCCTGGCTGCTCGGTGCCTCAGTTTGCGCAGGTATACGGCGCGCTCGCGCTCGGCACGCAGGCGGGCTGCGCCGTGCGCGAGCTCCGCCGCCCGGTCGGCCTGCGCCGAGCCGCTACCGGCTCCGGTGCGCTGAGTAGCCGGCTGGGCGGTGCGATGGGTCCCAGCCCGGTGCAGGTCGGCGGACGTGCCGAGAGGGTCAGGCGTGGTGCTCGTGGCGAAGAAGATTGCGGCGACAGCGGCAGCGACGATAGTGCCTGCGGCCCCGGCGATGTTCAGACGTGATGGTCGGCTTGAAATGCGGTGTCGGCCGGGCAAGTTGAGCCTTTGCTCGGGCGCGTAGCTGCGCGGGAGTCCCACCCTTTGGGCTGCCTGCGGCCCGCCTCGTTACGGGCGGTCGCCGCGCAGGGCAGCTGCGTACGGACGTGTCGCGGGGGCAGGGCGACGGAAGTTGCGCCGTGTTATGCGTCGCGCACGCTGGGTGCTTTCAGTAACCCACCATGCCGCACTTTTGCTAAGGAAATCCGCTAAACCGACTAATAGGACTGTGAGTTAGATCACAGTCGTCCCGCCTGCGGGCAGACAGCTCCGCACCCGCAATGGAGCGCAGCGCAGGCCCCAAGGGGCACTGCAAGGTTGGCTACGCAACGTCACGAATCAGCTACAGCTAGCGAGACGAATGGCTGCCGTCAACGTCTGCTAGGAATCAGCGCCGGACGCCGGATCGGCCTCCGCGCTAGTACCAGCCGTTAGCTTGCCAGAAGGCCCAGGCATCGCACGGTGTGCCATAACGACCCTTGATATAGCCAAGGCCCCACCTGATCTGGGTGGTCGGGTCGGTCTGCCAGTTCGGCCCGGCGGTGGCCATCTTGGATCCAGGCAGGGCCTGGGGGATGCCGTAGGCGCCGCTGGCGTTGTAGGCGTTGTAGCGCCAGCCGCTCTCCCTCGACCAGATGTTGTCCAGGCAGCCGAACTGGGAGTGGCTGAAGCCGAACGACTTCAGCATGTTGTACGCGATCGCCTGCGCGGTACCCGGATCGGGCGGCGGCACGTACACGGTCGGCGCGCCGCCAGGCGGGGCGGGCACCGAGGCCACCGTCGGGGTCTCGATCACCTTGAACTTCTTGGTCGCGGCGTCCATGGCGATCACGTGCTCACGGTCCTGCATGAGCAGCACCGCACCGTGGCTGCTTGGCAGCTCGCCAAGCGCATCGGCAAGCGGGTTGCCGCTCGGCCCGGAGAACTGGCCAATCAGGTACTCGGCACCGCCGAAGATCAAGGCAGCGGCGAGGACCGTCGTGATCAAGAACGCGCGAACGCTCCGGCGGGATCGGCGGTTCCGCCGCGGCTTGCGTCCGCCAGACGTCCGGCGCGGCTGGTGCCCGCCGGACATGCGGTGCTGTGACAAAGCCGTCCTTCCGTGGGCCGAGCGCGATGAGCGGGTTGCTCAGCACGCAGGACCGCTGCGGGTCAAGGCAGCGAGTCGCCACTCGGAGTGGCCGTCGCGGCGAGGCTGCAATTGTGGGCAGAACCACCGAAACAAGGAACCACTCCGCTGCCGCACCACGTTGCCAGAAGTGACGGGTTCGCCAAAGCGTTTCCGAAGAAAAAGTTGGGGTGTCGGGCGAAGAATTTGTGTCGGCCAGGTCACAGATTGGCAGCCAGTATCGTAACGATCACGACGTGTTACCACTGCCTGCTGGGAGCGGGTTGTGATCACAAGCTGGCGGTGCGCCTGCGGCCGACACGCCGGCACTACCCTGGAAGACAGGCTTGAGGCTAGCGTTTGAAGCAGGCCGCGACAGGCGAACGGACGGAGACCATGAGCAACGATCCAGCTCCGAGCAAAAGCCAGAAGCGCCGCCCGAACGGCTCAGGCTGGGCGTGGACGCTGGACTCCGGGTCGCCTGACGAGGTGCTCTCGAAGGCACGCACGGCCTTCTTCGTGATGGTCGGCATCCTCGCGCTGCTCTGGGCGATCCAGATCGCGAACTGGGCCGACCACTACAACCTGAACCATACGTACGGCATCACGCCGCGCGACATCGGCTCACTGCCCTACATCCTCACGGCGCCGTTCCTGCACGTCAGCTGGACCCACATCGAGGGCAACTCGGGGCCCCTGTTCATCTTCGGGTTCCTCGCCGCCTTCCGCGGCATCGGCAAGTTCGCCCTGGTGACCCTCATCGTGGCGCTGACCAGCGGCTTCGCTGCCTGGTTCTTCTCGCCCGCGGATTCAGTCACCGTCGGAGCGAGCGGCGTCATCTTCGGCTACCTCGGCTACATCCTGGTGCGCGGCCTGTTCGACCGGCACGGCCTGGACGTGCTGATCGGGGCCGTCATGGCGCTGTGCTTCGCCTACCAGTTCACCGTCCTGCTGCCGCACCAGGGCCTAAGCTGGCAGGCCCACATAGGCGGGCTGGTCGGCGGCATCGCCTGCGGCTGGCTGCTCAGGGACCGCCGTGGCGCGCGCGCCGCGGCCCCGGCTCGGCAGGCCAGCGTGGCCGCTTCACCAGGCACCGCGGTCCAGCCGACTGGCGCTGCAGCCGTGACCAGCGCTCAGGGCAAGAAGGCCAAGGGGAAGGCCAAGGGTGACGGTTTCGCCGTTGACCCGTCGAACCCGCGCGCCGACCTGTACAAGCAGCTCGACGACATGGGCCTGTAGCACGCGCCCTGCCTGGCGAAACCGCGCGGGTGAGGCCAGGCTTGACTTAAAGTGCGCTTTAAGTCCCACACTGTTGGGCGTGACTGACGTGACCACTGCCCCGGCCCTGGGGTTCGCGGACCTGCCCCGCCTGATGTCGCTGATGGCCGGGGACGAGAAGCACGATTTCGCTTCCGCCTCCACGCTCGACGTGCTCTGGGTGCTGTATGACCAGGTGCTGAAGGTGAGCCCGGAGACCGCTGAGGCAGACGACAGGGACCGGTTCTTCCTGTCCAAGGGCCACGGGCCCATGGCCTACTACGCGGTACTCGCGGCCAAGGGATTCATCGACGAGGACGCGCTTCCCGGCTACGGCACCTTCGACTCCACGCTGGGCCATCACCCGGACCGGACGTTGCTGCGCGGCGTGGAGATCTCCAGCGGCTCGCTGGGCCACGGCCTCCCGCTCGCGGTCGGCGCCGCCCTTGGCCTGCGCGCCAGGAAGCTGGGCCAGCCCAGGGTGTTGGTCCTGATCGGCGACGGGGAGCTGGCCGAGGGCTCCAATCACGAGGCGATCGAGCTGGCGGCCAGGACCGGCCTTGACCACCTGATCTGCGTGGTCGTGGACAACGGCACCGCCACGTACGGCTGGCCTGGCGGCATCGACGCCAGGTTCGCGACCGAGGGGTGGTCGACCAGGGTCGCGGACGGCCGCGATCACCAGGCGCTGCTAGGCGCCCTCACCCAGCCGCATGACGGCAGGCCGCACGCCGTCGTGGCAGTCGTGTAGCAGAGCAACCACAGGAGCCTGAAATGGATGTCATGCGCGAGCGGTTCGTCCAGGTCATGAGTGACCTGCTGGACGACGACCCGAAGCTTGCCCTGGTGCTTGCCGACATCACGGCCGAACAGTTCGAGGCCGCCTTCCAGCGCCATCCGGACCGCGTCATCAACGTCGGCATCCGCGAGCAGCTTCTGATCAGCGTGGCGGGCGGGCTGGCCCTGACCGGGCTGCGGCCGGTTGCCCATACGTTCGCGAGCTTCCTGGTCGAGCGGCCGTTCGAGCAGATCAAGCTGGACCTGAACCACCAGGATGCGGGTGCGGTCCTGGTCAGCGAGGCGGGCTCGTACGATTTCCCCGCTTACGGCCGCACCCACATGTCGCCAGGCGACGTCGCGCTGCTCGACACGCTGCCAGGCTGGACTGTCCACGTGCCAGGGCACCCCGATGAGGCAGAACGCAAGCTTCGTGCCGCTGCCGCCGCAACCGGGCCGGTCTACCTGCGCCTGTCGGTCAAAACCAACGCCGTCCCGCTGGCCAGTGACGACGACGAGTTCACCCTCCTGCGGGCGGGGAACCGGGGCACGGTCATCGCCGTAGGTCCGCTCGCGGACGACGTCATCGAGGCGACCACAGGAATGGACGTCACGGTTCTCTATGCGGCCACGATCAGGCCGTTCGACAGCCGGACGCTGCGGGCGACCCTGCGCGAGCCCAACGTCGTCCTGGTCGAGCCTTACCTCGCAGGTACCTCCGTGCCCGCGGTGAGCGAGGCACTAGCCGATCGACCGCACCGGGTACTCGGCCTCGGCGTCGCGCGTGAAGAGTTGCGCCGGTACGGCACCCTGGCCGAGCAGCAGCGCGCCTACGGCCTTGATCCCGCGTCACTTCGGGCCCGGATTGACCTATTCCTGGCGCAGGATCGCGCCGCCGGTCCTCGTTTCCCGGCCTCTGCGCTGACCTGACGCCGAACGCCCAATACCCTCAGGCGAGTGGGAGCGCTGCTCGTCGCGGGGACGTCGTCGGATGCCGGCAAAAGCGTGCTGGTGACCGGGCTATGCCGCTGGCTGGCCAGGCAAGGCGTGCAGGTGGCACCGTTCAAGGCGCAGAACATGTCGCTCAACTCCTTCGTCACCAGGACCGGCGCCGAGATCGGCCGCGCCCAGGCAGCCCAGGCGCAGGCGTGCGGCATCGAGCCAGAGGCCGTGATGAACCCCGTCCTGCTCAAGCCTGGCTCGGATACGGCCAGCCAGCTGATCGTGCTCGGCCACGCGGTGGGCGAGCGCGATGCCCAGGCGTACTGGGAACGCGACCAGGGCGGCCTGCTCGACGTCGTACTCACCTCCTACCGCGAGCTGGCCTCGCGGTACGACGTCGTCATCTGCGAAGGAGCTGGCAGCCCGGCCGAGATCAACCTGCGCGAATCCGACATCGCGAACATGGGCTTCGCCAGGGCGGCCGGCGTTCCGGTCATCCTGGTTGGCGACATTGATCGCGGCGGCGTGTTCGCGTCGCTTGCCGGGACCCTGGCGGTTCTCGAGCCAGCCGACCAGGCCCTGATCGCCGGCTTCGTCATTAACAAGTTCCGCGGCGTCCGCCGGCTCCTCGACCCTGGCCTCTCTCAGCTAGAAGGCATGACCGGCCGGCCCGTTCTCGGCGTGCTGCCGTTCGTGACCGACATCGGGATCGATGCCGAGGACGCGATCGACTGGGCGTTGCTGCGATCCGGCGGCGAACCCGTCGGGGAGGATGTCCTGCGGGTCTCGGTCGTGGCGCTACCGCGGATGAGCAACCACACCGATGTCGATGCGCTGGCCACCGAGCCGGGCGTCGTGGTCAGGTTCGTCCGGCACGCGGCAGAACTTCGCGACGCCGACCTGGTCGTCCTGCCGGGCACCCGGGCCACGGTGGCTGACCTTGCCTGGGTTCGCGAGCGACGCTTCGACCGCGCGATCGAGCGGCACGCGGCCGCCGGCCGGCCGGTGCTCGGCATCTGCGGCGGCTACCAGATGCTGGGCCAGGTGATCGACGATCAGGTCGAGAGCAAGGCCGGAGCCGTACCGGGCCTCGGGCTGCTGCCAGTCCGCACCGTATTCGGTCCGCAGAAGGTGCTGGCCAGGCCATCGCGGGTGCTGGACGACGGCTGCGTGGTCGAGGGCTACGAGATCCACCACGGCGTGGTGACCCGCGATGGCGGTGAGCCGCTGTTCGCGGACGAGGGATGCCGTGCCGGGTCCGTGACAGGAACGATCTGGCACGGCCTGCTGGAGAACGACGCGTTCCGCCGCGAGTTCCTGGCCGATGTCGCGAGCCGGTGCGGCCGGCGCTTCGTGGTGGCCAAGGAGACCTGCTTCACGGCGATCCGCGATGCGAGGCTCGACCGGCTGGCGGACCTTGTTAGCGCAAATCTCGACACTGACCTGCTGAACACGCTGCTATCTGGACGGCGTGCGGCTGCCGGAGTGCTTCGCCTGACACTCGAGCCGGCGACGCCCGCCGGCCAGGTCGGCTAGGCTCGCGGCCTGGGAGGGGACGGTGTCCGACCAAGCTGGCGCGGCGATCAGCAGCCCGCCGTCGCTGCTGCCGCGGCGGACGGCGCGGCTCGTGCTGCGGCCATTCAGGTACGGGGACGAAGCGGACGTGCTTGCCTACCGCGGTCGCCCGGACGTGGTGCGGTACATGCCACCCGAGCCCTTGGAACAGGCGGCGGCGACCGAGTTCATCACCGAGCGCATCGACGCGACCAGCATCAGGGCCGATCACGACCGGATCAGCATCGCGGTTGAGCACGAGGGCAGGGTGATCGGTGACGTCCTGGTGCGGGCGGGCATGCTCGCCGACCGGCAGGCCGAGATCGGCTGGGCGCTGAACCCGCAGTACCACGGCCAGGGCCTGGCCACCGAGGCTGCTCGTGAGCTGCTCGCGCTCGCGTTCGACGACCTGGGCATGCACCGCGCGTTCGCGCAGCTCGACCCGCGGAACGCGGCGTCCGCACGTGTGTGCCAACGGCTCGGCATGCGGCAGGAAGCGCACTTCCGGCAGAACATCTGGTTCAAGGGCGAGTGGGGCGACACCGCCATCTACGCCATCCTTGCGCAGGAGTGGCGTTCTGCCGCTGAGTGACACTCGGCGGCTGGGGCGACCCTGGTCAGAACGGCTTAGGGACGGTGCCGCGGACCTCGATCCGGTCGAGCTCGGAGGTTGGCGCGGCGCGCGGGTCGGCGGACAGCGCAGTGCGGCCGGCCGCCTCGTCGGTCGCCAGCCGCAGTACGACCTCGAGCGGCAGCCGGGAATGCGGTGGCGCCACGCCGTCCGTTGCGAAGCCCGGCCGACCGGATTGCCCGTTCACCAGGCGCGCCAGGCTGACGAGGGGATCGAGCACCTCGATCGGGTAGTCGGTGCCAATGAGCATCCGCACCTTGTTGGCGGCGAGCGTCGCCCAGGGGTACGCCAGAGTCACCCGCTCGATCCCGAGGGCGAGCGGCACCTGCCTCGCGTCGGTCACAGCGAACGAGGGCTGGATGCAGACCACGACGCCGAGCTCGGCGATCCTCGCGGCGAGCTCCGCGGAAGCCACACTGCCGTGCTCGATCCGGGGCATGGCCGCGGCGATGGCGGCAGGATCATTTCCCCAGGCCATTTCGTAGGCGTCGAGCACCGCCTCGACGGCACGGTCGCCGATCGCATGCGTGGCGATGCGCCAGCCCTGGGCAGCGAACGGCTCGATCCTCGCGGCCAGCGTGGACGCGTCGGCGAAGAGTATTCCGCTGCTGCCGGCGCTGGCGCCGGCCCCGCCAGCCGCGTCGGAGAAGTCACGGCACAGCGCGCAGGTCCGCGGGACAAGCCAACCGTCGGCATAGAACTTGATCCCTTCCAAGCGCACCCAGGGGCCGACCGCGTCCCTTCGGGCACCTAGCTCCGCCTTGCTGGCGCTCTCGGCCAGTCCGCTCGCCAGGTAGATCCTTACTCGCGCCGGAAGCGGACCGTCTTGGCTGATGAGGTCCAGGGCGTCGAGGTACCACCAGTCGCGCATGCCCATCTCGGTGACCTCGACCAGGCCAACCCGGGCGGCGTCGGCGAGACCCTGCTGGAGGCGGGCGGCCATCTCCGGGAGCGGCGCGTCCGGCGCGGGGTCGGCGACGTCCATCGGCGTGGTGCCACTCCTGGCGACGCGCTGATGGAACTCGCGCACCGTCGTCCCCTGCCAGGGGAACGCGATGCGCGCGGCGGCCTTTAGCAGATGCGTGTGATGGTCGACGAACCCGCCGACCTCGACGACAGCACTCCCTGACGTGTCCATCGCCCACCATTGTCAGGCGCGCCTGGAAGGCTGCGCCGCTCAGTACGGAGGGTCAGTGCTGGCCGGCGAGCGCGAGCCTGGCTGCGCTGACGTCCTCGCGGCCATGTCCGGCGTCGACAGCCGCCTGCCATTGCCTGGACAGCGCTGCCAGCATCGGGAGGCTAGTGCCGCCCGCGGCCTGCAGTGCCAGGTTCACGTCCTTCAGCGCCCACTGCAGCGGGAACTCGGGCGCGTAGTCGCCGGCCTGCATCTTGTGCAGCTTGGCGTCGGCGAGCGGCGCGTCCAGGGGTCCGCCCTCAATGGCCGCGTCTAGCTTCGCAGCGTCGATGCCGAGAAGGCTGGCCAACTCCAGCGCCTCCGCCACTCCCTCGATCAGGAAGGACAGGTAGGCATTGACGGCTATCTTCATGTTGCTACCCTGGCCGACCGCTCCCAGCCACAAGGTTTTGCGTCCGATCGCAGCGAACGCCGGGCGCAGGATCGGCTCGGCATCCTCAGGGCCAGAGGCCAGGATCAGCAGCTGGCCAGCCTCGGCAGGTCCTTTGCTGCCCGAGACGGGCGCGTCTACGTAATGCACGTCGGAGCGTACCTGGCGCAACCGCTCGCCGATCCGGGTCGTCGCCTCCGCGCCGATGGTACCCATCTGCGCCCACACAGCCCCAGGCGCGAACGCCGCAGCGACGCCGCCGTCGAAGATCACCGACTCCACAATGTCGGCTGTGGGAAGCATGGTGATCACCACCCGGGCATCGCCGACCGCCTCGGCCGTCGACTTGGCCACCGTCGCGCCGGCTGCGGCTAGAGCCTGCGTCACCTTCGGGGACTGGTCCCACACCGTCGTGGGCAGGCCAGCAGCAACCAGGTTGCGCGCCATCGCCGAGCCCATGATGCCAGTGCCGAGCACTGCCACGGTGGTGTCGTTCGCCTGCCCGGCCGATGCAGCCATCGCCGCCTCCAGAGGTAACCCGCTTGTGCGCGCTTCCGCCTACGAGAAGCATCCTGTCCGGCCTGACGATCGCCGAACCATCGGCGGGATCGGGCTCGGCATCACCCTTTGAGCAGCTGGCGGGCCATGAC
>JASHXW010000441.1 GCA_030043395.1 Streptosporangiaceae bacterium | reverse complement strand
GTGCTGGTCGCCGACCCCTCGATCGTGCTGCTCGACGAGCCAGCTGGCGGCATCAACCCGACGCTGATCCACACCATTTCCGACCGGATCCGCGCGCTCAATGCCACGGGCAAGACGTTCCTGATCGTCGAGCACAACATGGAGTTCGTGATGGGCCTGTGCCACCACATCGCCGTCCTGGACTACGGGACGGTCGTGGCCGCGGGGCCGCCGCAGGTCGTGAGGGATGATCCGCGCGTGCTCGACGCCTACCTGGGCGTCGCGGAGGATGACGATGAACCGGTCCGGTGAGGCGGTCCCGATGACCGGCCTCGCGCCCGGCGGCGTCGACGACGCCCTCGTCGTCGACGACATCGTCGTCGGCTATGGCGGTGGCGACGTCCTGCACGGAGTGAGCCTGACGGTGCCCGAGGGCGGGATCACGTGCGTTGTCGGCCCGAACGGCTGTGGCAAGTCGACCCTGCTGCGGGCGATCAGCGGCCTGCTGCGGCCCCGGCGCGGCACCATCGCGTTCCGCGGGCAGCCGCTGGTCGGCCGGAGCCCCAGGCAGATCCTCCAGTCCGGGATCGTGCACGTGCCGCAGAACCACAGCCTGTTCAGGGACATGACGGTCCGGGAGAACATCGACCTCGGTGGCTTCCTGCTCAACGACAGGCACCTGGTCGCCAAGCGGCGCGCTGATGTCGAGGAGTTGTTCCCCGCGGTAGCAGGCTGGGCTGGCCAGAAAGCCGGCAGCCTGTCAGGAGGCCAGCAGCGGCTGGTGGAGTTCGCCAGGTGCCTGATGCTCGACCCGGCGCTTGTCATCCTGGACGAGCCGTCGGTCGGCCTGGCTCCGAAGGTGCTGAAGGACGTCTTCGACGCGGTCAGGCTGATGAACGCCAGCGGCAAGACGATCTTGCTGGTCGAGCAGAACGCGCGGGCAGGCCTGCGGCTGGCCAAGCACGGCGTGGTCATGGAGAACGGCCTGGTCCGGCTGTCCGGCACAGGCCGGGAAGTGCTTGAGCACCCCGAGATCGGCGCGCTCTACCTCGGCGGAGCGGTCAGCTCCGCAACCGGCGCGGCGAACGACGCTGGCGGCAACGGCGATGCGGAGGCCAGCGCCTCCTCGGAGATGCCGAATTGATCATCGATTGCCACTGCCACGTGGTGGTCGAGGAGATGACCACCACAGCAGTGCCCGCGTCGTGGCGGGTGACGCTGGACCGCGCGAGCCAAGCGGTCGGGTTCCGCGGCCGGGTGATCCGGTCGGTGCTCGGGGAGTTCACCGACGTGGCCGTGATGCTGGACCAGGCCAGCGCGCAAGGTGTCGACCACCTGCTGCTCTCGCCGTGGATCATGCTCATGCCCGTCGATGGGGACGGGGACGAGGCAGCCGTTGTGCGCTCAGTCCAGAACGCGGCGCTGTCGAGCCTTGCCGTCGCGTGGCCCGGCCGGATCAGCGGGCTCGGCGCGGTGCCGCTGCAGGATCCGGGCGCTGCGGCCGCTGCGCTCACCGAGATCATGGCGATGCCCGGGATGCGCGGCGCGGAGATACCCGCCAGCGTCAGCGGGATCTACCTGGGCGACGACAGATTCGAGCCCTTCTGGGAAGCCGCCGGGGCAACGGGCGCGCTGATCTTCGTCCATCCCACGACTACCGGCTTTGGCCTGGACGCGCTCTCTCCCTATTACTTGTGGAACTCGGTCGGCAACCCGATGGAGACAGCGGTCGCGGCCGCGCACCTGGCGGCCGCCGGCGTGCTCGAGCGCCACCCTGAAGTAAAGATCCTGCTGGCCCACGGCGGCGGTGGCCTGCATGCCGTCAGGGGCAGGCTACGCCGCGCGTTCGCGGTGCGGCCGGAGGCCAGGTCCCGCTCGGACGACGGGCCGGATGCCAGCCTGCGCCGGTTCTACTACGACTCGCTGACCCACGACTCCGCGGTGCTGGCCGACCTGGTCGGGTACGCGGGCGCCGATCACGTGCTGCTCGGCTCTGACCGGCCATTCGACATGGGCACCGAGCACCCCGTCGACGAGGTCCGCGCGCTGGGAGGCGAAGCCGCGGACCTCATACTCGGCGGCAACGCCGAGCGGCTGCTCGGCCTGAGCCCTGACCCTGCAGGCGTTCATCGATGACCGAGGCATTCGGCGTCGTCGTGGCCGGGGCTGGCCACAACAGCCTGGTCGCGGCGGCCTACCTGGCGGCCTACGGCAAGCAGCACAGCTGGACGCTGCCCAGAGGCGGATCCGGCGCACTGCCGCTCGGCTCGCCACCCCAGTTCCCGGCCGGTGACGGTGAGCTGATCAGCCCGCTGGCGTCGGGGACCCCGTACTCGGCCGAGCGGATGCTGCGGCTGGCGACCGACTATCGGGCGGGCCTGGTCGCGACCGACGATCCGGTGCTGCTGGTGCTGTGCCCGACGGTGGCGGATCCATCCAGGGCACCGGAGGGCAGGCATACGCTGAAGATCCTCGGCTTCCAGCCGTATGAGCACGGGTCCTCCGCCATGGTCATGCTGGCGGACCTCGGCAGTGCTTTAGTCACGGGACTTTTAAACCACGGGCCGATACCGAGCGATTGAAAGGCCGCAGATGGCGATCCACACCTACGGAATGAACGGGGTCGACTGGGAGCAGCGAGTCGACTACGACCGGCTGCGCACTCAGCGCCTCGCCCGGCTGAAGGCCAAGCTCGAGGAGTCCGAGCTCGGCGCGCTGCTCAGCTTCGACATGGCCAACACCAGGTACATGACGGCCACGCACATCGGCACCTGGGCGATGGACAAGCTGGTCAGGTTCGCGCTGCTGCCGCGCGGCGGCGAGCCGATCGTGTGGGACTTCGGCTCGGCTGCAAGGCACCACCAGATCTACAACCCCTGGCTGGACTACACGCCAGGCGAGCCGACGATGGAAGGCGCGGCGCGAACTGGCGCCAGGGCGGGCATCTCCACGCTCCGCGGCGCGCTGCACCCGGACGCCGGGATCGCCCGGGAGGTCGCCAGGAAGGTCGCGGCCGAGCTGCACGAGCACGGCCTGGCCAGCGCGCCGGTCGGGATCGACGTCGCCGAGATGCCCATCCTCGCGGCGCTGAAGGCCGAGGGCATCGAGACCGTCGACGGCCAGCAGGTCTTCATGGAGGCCCGCCGCACGAAGACCAGGGACGAGATCTCGCTCCTTACCCAGGCCTGCTCGATGGTCGATGCCGCCTACCAGGAGCTGTATGAGTTCCTGCGGCCCGGCGTGCGCGAGAACGAGTGCGTCGGGCTGGTCGCCAAGGTCCTTTACGACCTCGGCAGCGAGTACGTCGAGGGAGTCAACGCGATCTCCGGCGAACGCTGCTCACCGCACCCGCACGTTTTCAGCGACCGGCTGATCAGGCCAGGCGATCCAGCCTTCTTCGACATCCTGCACAGCCACAACGGCTACCGGACCTGCTACTACCGGACGCTGGCAGTGGGCAGCGCCTCGCGCGCTCAGCGGGATGCCTACATCAGATGCCGCGAGTACATGGACGCTTCGATCGCGATGGTCAGGCCGGGCGTGACGACCGGGGACATCGTGTCGCTGTGGCCGCGGGCGACCGAGTTCGGCTTCCCGGACGAGACCGCCGCGTTCGCGTTGCAGTACGGGCACGGCGTCGGCCTGTCCATCTGGGAGAAGCCGATCTTCAGCAGGCTGGTCTCGCTTGACCATCCCGAGCCGCTCGAGGAGGGCATGGTCTTCGCGCTCGAGACCTACTGGCCAGCATCGGACGGCTGGTCCGCAGCCAGGATCGAGGAGGAAGTGGTGGTGACGGCCGACGGCTGCGAGGTCATCACCAAGTTCCCGGCCGAGGAACTGCTGGTGGCAGGCAGGAAGTACTGGACCGTCGGCGGGGAACTGGACACGCTGCGGGAGAGCCAGTCCCACCTGAACACCCCCGCGGGACGCGGCGAGACCAGCACTGCGGGACGCGGCGAGACCAGCACTGCCGGACGCGGCGAGACCAGCACTGCCGGACGCGGCGACACCAGCACTGCCGGACGCGGCGAGGTCAAGCCAGGGGAGGCCGGCAGATGACGACAGCCAGCACGATCCCGGACAGCATCGGCGCGCAGGAGCTGCTGAAGCTGTACGAGCAGATGGCGGTCATCCGCCGGACCGAGAGGGCGGCGCACGACCTGTTCCTGGCCGGCCTGGTGAAGGGCACGACCCACCTCGCGGCCGGGCATGAGGCCGTCGCGGTCGGTGCCAGCGCCGCGCTGCGGCCAGACGACTACGTGTTCGCCACCTATCGCGGCCATCATCACGCCATGGCGCGCGGAGCCACACCAGAGGAATGCCTGGCTGAGCTGATGAGCAAGGCGACGGGCATCTGCCGTGCCAAGGGTGGCTCCATGCACCTGACCAAGGCCTCGGCCGGAATGCTCGGCTCGTACGCCATCGTCGGCGCGCACCTCCCGCTCGCGGCGGGCGCGGCTTGGTCGGCCAAGCTCAGGGGTTCCGGGCAGGTGGCCGTGGCGTTCTTCGGCGACGGCGCCACCAACATCGGGGCGTTCCACGAGGCGCTGAACATCGCCGCGGTCTGGTCGCTTCCCGCGATCTTCGTCTGCGAGAACAACCTCTACATGGAGTACACGCCGATTGGCTCGGTCACCGCCGTGCCCAATCCGGCGGCGGACCGCGCCCCGGCCTACGCGATCCCGGCCGAGGTGATCGACGGCAACGACGTCGTCGTCGTGGCGGCCGCGGTGGCCAGGGTAGCCGATCGCGCCAGGTCCGGGGGCGGCCCCAGCGTGATCGAGGCGCGGACCTACCGGCACTTCGGGCACAGCCGCACCGACCCGGCGACCTACCGCCCGGCCGAGGAAGTCGAGCAATGGCTACGCCGGGACCCGCTCGACCTGGCCAGGGCCAGGCTGGCCGAGCTTGGCGTCGATGCGGGCGAGTGTGACCAGGCCGACGAACGGGCCGCCGAGCTGGTGGCCGCTGCCGTCGCGGCGGCTAAGGCCGCGCCGGCGCCAGACCCGGCCGACGCGTTCACCGATGTATGGGCAGACGGAGGTTCACAGTGGCGGACGTGATCACGTACCGGGAGGCCGTGGCCGAGGGAATCGCGCGCGAGCTGCGGCGCGATCCGTCGGTGGTGTGCCTGGGCGAGGACATCGGCGCGGCCGGGGGCGTGTTCAAGACCACGGCCGGGCTGTTCGCCGAGTTCGGCCCCAGCCGGATCTGGGACACCCCGATCTCCGAGCAGGCCATACTCGGCCTGGCGATGGGGGCGGCGATGACCGGGATGCGCCCGGTCGCCGAGATCATGTTCTCGGACTTCTTCGCCGTCTGCTGGGACTACCTGGCCAACGAGATGCCGAAGATGCGGTACATGACCGGCGGGCAGGTAACCGTTCCGCTCGTGGTGCGGACCGCCAACGGCGGAGGCCTCGGCTTCGGGGCGCAGCACTCCCAGGCGGTGGAGAACTGGACGCTCGCCGTGCCTGGCCTGAAGATCGCTGCGCCGTCCAATCCGGCGGATGTGATCGGCATGATGGCCTCAGCGGTCCGCAGCGACGACCCCGTCGTGTTCTTCGAGCACAAGGGGCTTTTCGCTACCAAGGGCCCGGGTGCCCCGGATGGGCATGTCATCCCGCTCGGGCAGGCGGCAACCGCCAGGCCCGGATCTGACATCACCGTGGTGGGCCTGGCCGCGACCGTGCCGATGGCGCTGGCTGCGGCCGAGCGGGTCGCGGCGGACGGCATCTCGGTCGAGGTCATCGACCTGCGCTGCCTGGTCCCGCTAGACATGGCAACCGTGCTGGAATCGGTCGGCCGTACCTCGCACCTGCTCATCGTGGAGGAGAACCCGTACCAGGGCGGCTGGGGCGGCACGGTGGCCTCGATCGTGGCCGACGAGGGCTTTGAGTTGCTCGACGCGCCGATCCGGCGGGTCGCCGCGGCGAGCGTGCCGCTGCCGTTCGCCGACGCGCTTGAGCACGAGGTCATCCCGAGCGTCGAGTCGGTCGCCAGTGCCATTTACAAGCTGATCGCGTACTGAAGAGGTAATGGCGAAGTCTATAGATCTTCGCCTGTGATCTAATTCACAGTAACCTTTTTGGCGTTTCCGGCTACCTGGCGACCCATCATGGTGCATTGTTGAAACGTAAGGAAAAGCACCCAGCGTGCATGACGAGTTACTTGACGTAACTACCGTCGCCCTGAACATGCGACCCGTCAGGCATGCCGCTGCTCCCGTTCTAGTGGCGCATCAGCCCAGGGGCAGTTGTTACGGGTGAAAGTTGAGCACGCCGCAAGAGGGCGTGCCCGGCCGGAAGCTCACCTTGCCTTCACTTCGTTCGTTCAGTCGTACGTCCACGTCCATACTCGCTCTCGCAGTCGCCGTTCCGGCGCTCGCGCTGGCAGGCATCGCCGCCAGCGGCACTCTCTCACCCAGTCACCCCGCCAGCCAGGCTCGGGTCGCAGGCCCAGCACGCCCGGCTGTCACTCTCGCCACGGCGCGGCCCGCCGGCTCGTCGATCGGCGCAAGCATCCTGGTTGCCAGCGGTACGGCGCAGCACCGCGGGCACGCCCTGAGCCGGAACGAGAAGATCGCCTGGCGGATGATGCAGCGCAGGTTCGGGTGGCGGCCGCGTTATCAGTTCCGCTACCTGAGGTGGCTGTGGGAGCGGGAAAGCAGCTGGAACGTCTTCGCGGAGAACCCGTACACAGGTGCGTACGGCATACCGCAGGCGGTCCCTGGCTACAAGATGTCCTCTGCTGGCCGGCGCTGGCGCACTGACGCAAGCGTCCAGATCCGGTGGGGCATGCGCTACATCAGGGCGCGCTACGGAAGCCCGCGCGGAGCGTGGGCACACGAGTGCGCCTACGGCTGGTACTGACGCCAGCCGGCCGGATCGACGCCACCGGGCACCGGCGCCGCCGGATCGTACGGCGTTCGCGTGTAAATGAATGAGCCGATGTCCAGCGCGATCACCGAGCCGTCTGGTCCCGATACCGGGACCAGCGGCTCGCCGGCCTGGTAGCCGTCGAGGCCCGTCCAGGCGCCGTCGTCGTTCTTGCGGAACCGCAGCACCCGGAAGTCGCCGCCTTCGCGGCGTAGCTCGAGGGTGTCGCCTGCCAGCCGTAGCGTGAACGGCGCCGGTCCCCAGTACCAGCTACCGAGCATCCCGAGCAGGTCCTCGCCGACCTCGCGTGGCGTCCACGGCGCAGGACAGTAGGGCTCGCGCTCGGCGAGGATCTCCAGCAGGTCAGTGCCCACTGACCCGAAGCCGGCCGTGGAGTTACAGGCCACGATGACGGTGTCGCTGCCCGGGGCGTCGGTGACCTGCAAGACGGCCGTGAATCCTGGCATCGACCCGGTATGGCCGTAGTACCGCTGGCCACCGAAGTTCCATAGCTGCAGGCCAAGCCCGTAGCCGGACGACCATGGCTGCCCAGTCTGCTCGGTGACCACGATCGGCTCGCGCATCTCGGCGGCCGTTCGTTCGGACAGGATCTGCGGCGCCCTGCCAGAGAGCAGGCCAGCGAACCCGGCCAGGTCGCTGACCGTCGTCCAGAGCTGGCCCGCAGGTGCCATCGCGCCCGCGTCGTGCTCTGGCTCGGCGAGCAGCGCGTCGGCGTACGGGTGAACGGCGTATCCGTTCGCGTGCGGCGGCCGGGGGCGGGTCGTCGTGCGATCCATCCCCAGCGGCCGCAGCACGTCCTGGTCGATCGCGTCGAACCAGGACCTGCCGAGCTTGGCCTGGATCAGCGCCCCGAGGAGGGCGAACCCCACATTGGAGTAATGGTGCCGGCGCCCGGGCCGGAACCTGGCCGCGTTCGCCCCGAGCGAGCTAGCCCGAAGCTCATCGAGAGATCCGCCGGCGGTCCGCTCCCACCACGGGCCTGCCGTCTCGGCTCGCAGGCCACCGGAGTGCGACAGGAGCTGGCCGATGGTCATCGAGCTGGCCGCGCCGGCGTCCAGGTAGTCGCCGATCGGGTCAGGCAGGCTGACCGCTCCCGCGTCGCGCAGCCTCAGCACGGCTACGGCAA
>JASHXW010000440.1 GCA_030043395.1 Streptosporangiaceae bacterium | reverse complement strand
ACGTGTTGGTGTCCACCTCGGTGATGCCGCCCCAGGCGCTGCCGAGGACCCCGTGGGCGCCACCGCGAGCTGCGGTGGGCTTGTTGCCCAGCAGCGTGAGGGCCGCGTTGTCGAAGGCGGCCGCTGCTTTGGTGGCGGCGTTCGTCGCTTGCTGCTGCGCCAGGGCTGACAGGCGGAGCGACTGCGCTCGGTAGGAGTCGTACTGGCTGGTCAGCGCATTGACCGTGTTCCAGTCGCTGGTGGCGTTGTCCTGCGCGTCGGTCGCAGCACGCTGGGCTGTGTCGGCGGCGGAGGCCGCCGTGGGCGAGTGCGGGTTCGCGGTCGCATGCGCGCTGGCCGTGGACGCGTCCTGGCTGGCCTGGTCGGCCGCAGCTTGCGACTGCTGGGCGGCTGACTCCGCGGCCAGCAATTGGCTGGCGGTGGAGTTCACCAGCGCGATCTCGGCGTTTGCCGCGCGGGTGGTCTGCTGGGCGGTGCTCAGGGCGGCCGCGTAGGCACGCAGCGCGGCGGCCCCCTGAGCCAGCGAGCTGGCGGTGAGCTTGAAGCAGTCGGCGAGGTCGACGGTGACAGTGGAGTACCGAAGCGCGCCCACGCCAATCCACGCCGTGTCGCCGTCATGGCTGGCGAGCTGCCCGAGTACGGCCTGGTCACGCTCGATCTCGCCGTGCGCGGAGGTGTAGATCCCGGCTGCGGCCAGCAGCGCCGCGGGATCCCCCGGCGGCTCGGGGAGGGGGGTCAGGAACATGCCCCCGGATTCGCTGTCGCCTGGAATCATGTCGGGCTATCCACCGAAGTAGGGAGTGGGGTCCGGCTCGGGCTTGCTGAACCCTCCGCTCGCCATCTGTGTGGCGTCCGTGTTCACGTACGCGGTGGCCGCCGAGGCGACAGCGCTGGCAAGGGCGAGCGAGCAGTCGTCGAGCGCTTGCATCGCCCCGCTGAGCAGGGTCTGCAGCCGGTTGTACGCGAACGCAGCAGGCTCCTGGCAGCCGGCCGCCGCGTTCGCGGCACCCGCAAGCTGCCCGTGAGCCGATGAGGTGCTGCCCGCTACGCCCTTGATCCGGGCGGAGAGGGCATCGAGGGTGGCGGGATCCACCAGGATGGAGCCGCCGCCCGCAGCCGACGCGGCCTCCACCGGGAGGCCGATCAGGCGCCGAAGCTGGCGCCCACCTGGGCGTCGTTGGTCTGGTAGGCGACCGAAGCCTGGCGCATCAGGATGCTGATGTCGGCCAGCGCCTGGTGCAGCTGCCGCGACGAGGTCTGCCACTGCTGCCACAGCGCGAGGAACCGTGCCTGCCCGACGCCCGCCCAGTCCGAGCCGAGCGGGGCCACCTGGCCCGCTAGCTGGGACAGCGTCGCCTCGATCGACCCAGCGCCTCCGTTGAGCTGCGCCGAGACGCTTGCGAGCTGCTCAGGTGTAACCCTAATCAGGCCAGCCATGACCACTCCTTACCGCCGTGGAAAGCAATCACTGGGTCACAATATACGCAGCGGGAAGTCAGAAAGTGAATGCAGCTTAAACAATGGCCCCGAAAGGGCATGTTTTGAGTTGAATGGAATGTCTGGTGGCGCAATTACGTTATCGCCGGGCTAGCGGCTCGATGGTGCCTGCAGTCGGCTTCGGTGGTGGCACGACCCAGAGGTGGTGGCGCGCCCGCACGTCACGGACCATCGCCGCTGAGCAACGTTGTCAGCAGGCTTGCGACTTCCTCGGTGTCAAGCATCGTCGCTGGCCGGGGTTCGCCGCCCAGGCTTTGGAGGGTGACCTCATGGCCTGCTGAACTGCCCGGGCTGATCACGACGTGGTCGCGGCGCAGTTCCTCGTCCTCGTTATAGCGGTAGATGTCCACGATCCGGCCAGGGACCTTGCGAGCGCGCCAGCCGGCCAGCCGGCCGCGCGAGCCTTCCGTAGCCCAGGTTGCCAGCGCGTGGCCGCCGCGGCTGACCGACAGCAGGGAGAAGTGGTGCAGCCTTCCGAACGGCTCGTTGGCCTTGTCCGAGATGATCTCGGCCACGATGGCGCGCGGCGGTTGCCCGGCCGCGGCCAGCCCGTACATCCGAGGCGCTCCCTCGGCTGATCCGTCCTCGGCGGTGGCGACGGCGATCACTGCCGGAGCCTGCCTGGCCGCGACGACCAGGGCCAGCGGGGGTGTCATCGGCAGCCTCGCAGGACCCGGCTCGGCCCAGTCAGGATCCGCCAGGGAAGGCCCCGCCCAGTCAGAGTCAAGCGAGCCAGGCGAGTCAGGTCCGGCCACGCTGCGATCAGTCGCGCCGGCGTGCGCCGAACTGGGCTCGGGGCGGCGCAGCAGGCCGCGATCGGCCAGCAAGTCCAGCATCGCCGCGGCCAGGTTCTCGCGATCAGGCTCAGCCATCGCGTGCCACCAGCTCGCTTCGGCGTCGTCGACGAGGACCTGGTTATCGCCGCACAAGACCCACAGCTCAGCCCTGCTCAGCGTCGGCATCCTGACCGCGCCCTGCCCGGCGGCCTCGGCGAGCAGGCGCTCGGTTTCGGCCACATCGCCAGCTCGCGGGTCGGTCACGGCGCTACGGCGTCCACTCGGACGCGGTCGACTCAGACGCGGACCTGGCCCCGTTGAGTTGCGCAGAGACGCTCGCGAGCCGCTCATGTGCGAGCCTCGTCAGGCCAGCCACGACCTGCTCCTTACCGACGGTGAAACCGCCGTGCCCCGGATAGATTGCCACGGTGTCGCAATCTCGCGGTCACTCTATACTCAATTAAGCGGGAGAAAAGGCTAATGCGATTTACCAATACCGCGACTCGATGTGTTATTGCCATGAATAGAATGTCTGGGCGTTCCATTGCGTTATCGCCCGACTAGGTGCTGGATGGTGCGGACAGTCGGTTTTCGAGGGTGGCGGTGAGCGGAGATCTGATTGGCGGAGCGGGTGACGTGCCCCGCGATCGCGCCCAGCCGGGTAATCGCAACGAGCCGGCGACGAGGCCGCCCCTCGCGACAGGAGACCTGCTCACGGGCGCCGGCCCGATGCCCCCCGGCCTCGGCCTGCCACCGCAGCGCCACGAGCCGGTGACGAGGCCGCACCGCCTCCCGGCGAACGACAGCGCGGCGCTGGCCGATGGCCTGCTTCTCGCCGGTGGTGCGCCACTCGGCGCGGCCCGCGATGCTGGCG
>JASHXW010000439.1 GCA_030043395.1 Streptosporangiaceae bacterium | reverse complement strand
GTGCCGCGAACGCCGCGCTCACTGCGGCCGACCTCGTCTGCGGCGGGTCCCGGCTGGCGTACGCGCTGTGCCGGCCACCAGGGCACCACGCCGGCCCGGCCACCTACGGCGGGTCGTGCTACCTGAACAACGCCGCGATTGCCGCGGCAGCCCTGCGGCGCTGTGGGGCCGAGCGGGTAGCCGTGATCGACATCGACGCCCACCACGGCAACGGAACGCAGGCGATCTTCTACGACCGGCCAGACGTCTACTACGGCAGCGTGCATGTCGACCCGGCGGCAGGCTGGTTCCCGCACTACATGGGATTCGCCGGCGAGCGTGGCTCCGGTGACGGCTCGGGCGCCAACCGGAACATGCCGCTCGCGCCCGGGACCGGCGACCCGGGCTGGCTCGCTGCCGTGGAGATGCTCTGCGCCGAGGTGTCCGACCGAGGCTGCGACGCGGTCGTGGTCTCGCTCGGCGTCGACGCGGCAGCTGCCGACCCGGAGAGCCCGCTGGAGGTCTCCGCGGACGGCTACCGCCGGGCTGGCGAGCTGATCGGCGCGCTCGGGCCGGTCGTGGCAGTCCAGGAGGGCGGCTACAACCTGCTGTCGCTGGGCACCCTGGTCGTCGCCGCGCTAAGTGGCCTGGCTGCCGGAGCGCAGTGAACGCGCTCCTGGCGCTGGCCGCCTCGGTCCTCTGGGGCTCCTCTGACTTCGGCGGCGGCCTGATCTCCCGCCAGCTCCCTCCCTCAGCCGCTGTGCTGATCTCGCAGGCGATCGCGCTGGCCGGGCTGCTGGCGCTGCTGCCGTTTCTCGCTCTGAGCACTGGCCCATACCTGCTGACCGCCGCCGTAGCAGGGGTTATTGGCACGCTGTCGCTGGCGAGTTTCTACCGCGCGATGGCTGACGCCCCGCTGTCGCTGGTCGCGCCCATCAGCGCCGCGGGCACCGGCATCCCGGTGCTCGTCGGGCTGGCACGAGGCGAGCACCTGAGCCTGGTCCAGGGAGCCGGGATCACCGTCACGATCATCGGCGTCATGCTCGCCTGCGGGCCCGAGTTCCGCTCGGGCGTGCATGTTCGGCGCCAGGCGGTGATCTTCGCGGTGCTCGCGGCGATCGGGTTCGGCGTGGCCTACACGCTCCTGGCCTTGGCAGCAAGCTCGGGCAGCCTGTACGGGACGCTGCTGCTGCAGCGGATCGGCGGGCTGATCGTGCTCGCTCCGATCGTGCTGCGTGCCGGGATCCTGAGCGAGGTCCGGCTCACGGCGCGCAGGCTCGCGGCGCTCGCTGCGGTAGGGATCTCCGACATCGTCGCCAACGGCGCGTACGCGCTCGCCGCCAGCAGGGGCGAGCTGTCGATCGCGGCCGTGCTGGCATCGCTCTACCCGGTCGTCACCGTTCTGCTAGCCCGCGGCATCCTGGCCGAGCGGCTGAGGACTGTGCAGTCCCTCGGCGTGCTCGCCGCCCTGGGCGGCGTCATCATGCTCAGCACATGACCCTGCCCGGCGAGCGTCCGCGTGACCGCGGACGCTCGCCGGGCAGGGTTCAGGTCAGCCTGCGGCGGCTGATCCACCAGGTGCAGAACCAGGCAAGCAGCGCGGCCATGGCCAGGAAGATGGCGGTCTCTGCCCACTGCAGATCCCAGAACCTGCTGGCCGGGTCGTACGTGATGAGCTGGCGCAGGTGCAGGCGGGCGATTGAGGCGTCGCATGCTGCCTGACTCGCGGTAGTGCTGAGGCATGCCTTGGTGGGTGGCCCGGTAAAGGGCTGGCCCGCCGAGGTGATGGTCTGATTCGAGAGGATCCAGCCGCCGGGCTTGCTGACCGCTGCGCCAACGGTCATCGTTTCCCGCTGACTCCCGAGACTGGTGATCATGATCAGGTCGATGCGGCCCACACTGAGCGGGATGGACTCGCGTACCGGGGCAACGATGTCCGGACGGACCCAGTTGGGCCAGGCGATCTGGACGAAGGCGAAGATGACCAGCGTCAGGGCCATCGCGGGGACGGTGCGGCGGATCAGCAGCCCGATCGCTACCCCGAGGACGAAGGCGAACGCAGCGTAGCCAAGCGGCACGATCCCCTGCGCGCCGAACATCGCAGGCTCTAGCCGGTATCCAATCGAGGCGCCGCCGGCTTGCGCGGCGGCCCTGAAGACCGGGCTTGACCACCAGCTGAACATCAGGCTCAGCAGCCCGGCGGTGACGACAGCGGTCAGGCCGATGACGGTAACCTTCACGATCAGCCACCTGGTACGGCTGACGCTCTGGTTCCAGGCGAGCCGGAACGTGCCGGTCTCCAGCTCGCGCGTGATCAGCGGGGCACCCCAGAACACGCCGAACAGGCCGGGTGCCACGTATAGGACCCCGACGCCCAGGTAGAACACCAGCTTGTTGAAGTGCGCTTGCTGCAAGTCGAGGAACTGGCCCGCACGCGCCGAGCAAGCGTGCCCGTGGCAGGCTGGCAGGCCGCTGCTGTCGTACGCGTGGGCCAGGTTCAGGCCGGTGATGAGGAAGATGACGGCAAGCACCACCAGCACGGCGGCGGTCACGATTATCTGGGCGCGGAACTGGCGCCAAGTCAGCCAGGTCATCGCTGGACCTCCAGGGCGGGAACGTTGTCGCGGGTCGGCTTTGCGGCTTTGCTCATGTAGGCCAGGACGAGGTCTTCCAGGCCGATCGGGTCCGCCGTCCAGGCCGGATCGGTGACCGGGGTTGCGGTGCGCACGAGCAAGGAGCTCTGCCGGTCGGTGCTCGTCGCCGAGATCACGTGCCAGTCAGCGGGCAAGTCGGCGGCATCCGTGCGCGGCCCGGTGACCTGCCGGTGCGTGTCGAGCAGGTCATCCACCTCGCCGGCGACCTGGACACGAGATGCGACGAGCACGATCAGGAAGTCGCAGACCCGTTCCAGGTCAGATACCAGGTGCGAGGACATCACGACGCTCAGCTCCTGCTCGGCGGTAGCCTCCATCAGGATCTGCAGGAACTCGCGCCGCGCTAGCGGATCCAGGCTCGCGATCGGCTCGTCCAGTATCAGCAGCTGCGGACGCTTGGCGAGCGCCAGCGTCGAGGCGAGCTGCGCGCGCTGACCGCCGGAGAGCTTCCCGGCTTTCTGCGCAGGGTCGAGGTCAAGCTGGGAAATCCGCCGGTTGGCCAGCTCGGCGTCCCAGCCCGGGTTCATGTGAGCGCCGAACCGCAGGTGGTCGGCGACGCTCAGGCTTGCATAGGTCGGGGTGTCCTGAGCGACGAAGCCAACGCGGGCGAGCTGCGCCGAGCTGCTGGCTGGCTCACCCCCGAGGACCTGGATCGATCCCTCCGTCGGCAGCAGCAGGCCGACGGCCAGGTTCAGCAACGTCGTCTTGCCGGCGCCATTTGGGCCTACCAGGCCGGTGACGTGACCAGACGGGACGCTGAGCGTGCAGTCCCGCAGCGCCCAGCGCTGCCGGTAGCGCTTGCCGAGTCCCGACGACTCAAGGACGACGGTCATCTCACTTCCTCCTTCTCGACCTCGGAGGCAGCAGCCCCCGAGGTGACCCTGAACGTGTTCGCGAATAGCGCCTCGATGCTCTCGTCGTCGAGCCCGGCTTCCCGCGCGCTGGCAAGCCAGCGCTCGAGCTCCTCGCGCAACGGCCTGTGAGCGGCCAGCGACTCGTCGGTCAACGTCTTAGTCACGAACGTCCCGACCCCAGCTCGCGCCGCGACCAGGCCCGCGTACTCCAGCTCCCGGTAGGCCTTCAGGACGGTGTTCGGGTTGATCGCCAGGTGCGCGACCACGTCCTTGACGGTGGGGAGCTGGTCACCTTCGGTGAGCAGGCCGAGCCGAAGCGCCTGCCGGACCTGGTGGATGAGTTGCAGGTACGGCGACACCCCGGAACGTGTGTCCAGGTGAAATTCGATCACCGCGTCCTCCGCTTCATTCATCTAGGTTCCTAGTACTATAGATCTCTAACTGGCTGTGCTGTCAAGTCACGGGCCTGAGTAAATCGGCAGCGCCATCCAGATGGGCGCAGGCACTCTTGTGCACGACGTGCGTCACGATGGATACGTCCGGATGACGCGGATGCTAGAGATCCTGGCCCGCATACTGGAGAATCCGTAGTGCGCACGGCTGTTCGCTAAGCGCGCTCCGTCTGCAGGGTCCCGTTATGCGGCGAGGAGGGCTCACGGGGTGGCCGAGATCGTGTCGCTGCCCGCGGCGATCGCGGCGGCGGTTCGCGATGGAGACACCATCGCAATGGAGGGTTTCACGCACCTGATACCCAGTGCTGCCGGGCATGAGGTGATCAGGCAACGCAGACGGGACCTGACCCTGGTCCGGATGACGCCTGACATCATCTACGAGCAGCTGATCGGAGCTGGTTGCGCAAGCAAGCTCGTGTTCTCCTGGGCGGGCAATCCCGGCGTCGGGTCCCTGCACAGGTTCAGGGACGCCGTTGAGAATGGGTGGCCTGGCCCGCTCGAGATCGAGGAGCATAGCCACGCGGGAATGGCGAACCGGTACGCGGCTGGCGCATCGGGGCTGCCGTTCGCGATCATGCGCGGCTATCGCGGCACGAGCCTGCCCGACCACACGAGCGGCGTGGCCGAGGTCACCTGCCCGTTCACCGGCGAGGTGCTGACAGCGGTCTCGGCGCTGCGACCCGACGTGACCGTCATCCACGCGCAGCGCGCTGACCGTCTCGGCAACGTCCAGCTCTGGGGAATCACGGGGGTCCAGAAGGAGGCCGTGCTCGCCGCGCGGCGGTCAGTCGTCACTGTCGAGGAGATCGTCGACGTGCTCACCCCGCAGCCAGGGGCCATCGTCCTGCCTGCCTGGGTGATCAGCTATGTGGCATTGGTGCCGGGAGGCGCGCACCCGTCGTATGCGCTCGGCTACTCGGACCGGGACAACGCGTTCTACCTGGAGTGGGACGCGATCAGCCAGGACAGGGAGCGATTTTGCGCCTGGCTCGACGAGCATGTCTATAACGGCAGCGGCGACGTTGCGGGCAACAGGTCGGGCGCACGGACGGCGGCAGCCGGCGCGCTAGGCACGGGGAGGTCTTGATGCGCTACAGCCGCGACGAGATGATGGCCGTCGCGGCGGCGCGCGCGCTTGCTGGCGCGCGGACGTGCTTCGTCGGAATAGGCCTGCCGAGTGAGGCCGCGAACCTGGCCAGGGCGACGCACCAGCCTGACCTGATGCTGATCTACGAGTCGGGAACCATCGGCGCCAAGCCGGCGGCCCTGCCGCTATCCATCGGGGACGGCATCCTGGCGGAGACGGCCGACTATGTGGTCAGCGTTCCCGAGATCTTCAACTACTGGCTTCAGCCTGGCCGGATCGACGTCGGCTTCCTCGGTGCGGGCCAGCTCGACAAGTTCGGCAACATCAACACGACCGTGATAGGCCCGGACTACGCCCACCCGCGGGTCAGGCTGCCGGGGGCTGGCGGAGCGCCCGAGATCGCCGCCGCCTGCCGCACGGTCATCGTCGTGCTTCGCCTGTCGCCGCGAGCGTTCGTCGAGCGCGTGGACTTCGTCACGTCGGTCGGCTTCGGCGACGGGCCTGGCAGCAGGCAACGGCTCGGGCTGACCGGTGACGGACCCGGCCACGTGATCACCGATCTCGGCGTTCTGCGGCCCAACCCGCTGACGTGCGAGCTCACGCTGACGGAGATCTACCCTGGCGTCTCGGTTGCGGACGTCAAGGCCGGGACCGGCTGGGATCTCCAGGTCTGCCCCGATCTGACCGAGCTCGCGCCGCCGACCGACGCTGAGCTCACTGCCCTGCGACGGCTGCGTGCCACGCTGCCTGGCGGAAAGGCCTGAAGCCGCCGCCCTCACGGCCTCGGCGGCTTTCGGCCGCCGGGCGCTACGATGCAGGGGAGATGAGCACATCCGGGCGCACAGCGAACACTTCAGGCGGTGCTGCGCGCTTGCGCGAGGTTGACGGCAGCGCGGAACGCGACAGCGATTTCGTGCAGTCGCTCGACCGCGGGCTGGCCGTCATCCGCGCGTTCGGACCCGAGCGGGAACGGCTCAGCCTGAGCGAGGTAGCGCGGGAGACCGGGCTGACCAGGGCGGCAGCACGCCGGTTCCTGCTGACCCTGGTCAAGCTGGGCTACGTGCGCAACGACGGGCGCGAGTTCTCGCTGCGCCCGCGCATCCTCGAGCTCGGCTATGCCTACCTTTCCGGTCTCGCGCTACCTGAGGTGGCCGAGCCGCACCTGGAGGAGCTCGTCGCGCGGGTGCATGAGTCCTCCTCGATCTCCGTGCTCGACGGCGACTACATCGTCTACGTAGCCAGGGTCGCGACCAAGCGGATAATGACCGTCGCCATTTCGGTGGGCACCAGGTTCCCCGCCTACGCGACGTCCATGGGCCGTGTCCTGCTGGCCGGCCTCAGCCAGCCAGAACTTGACCGGTACCTGGCCGAGGCCACCTTCGAGCCCCTGACCGGGCTCACGGTCACGCGGCCTGACCAGCTCCGTCAGATCGTCGGTGAAGTGGCGCGCCAGGGATACGCGATCGTCGACCAGGAGCTAGAGGACGGCTTGCGCGCGATCGCGGCTCCTATTCACGACTCCTCTGGCGCGGTGACCGCGGCCATCAACCTTTCCGCGCATGCCAGCCGGTTCAATCCGGAGGCGATGCGGTCCGATCTGCTGCCCGCACTCCTGGAAACCGCGCGCAAGATCGAGGCAGATCTGAAATCCCTGGCGCGCTGACTATTCGTCAGCGCCAATACCACCTTCGCCGTGCAATCCTTCGCTTGCGCGTGCGCGGTGAATGCGCCGATTCGCAGTAATCAGACCGATACACAAGTGGCGTTGACACTTGCTCAGAACGCTGGCTATGTTCTACACAGCGTATAGTTGTACGCCTAGCGAACATCCTGCGAGTACCTGCCTGAAGACCGCCCGTCAATGGCGACGCTGGCTCTAACTCTTCAGTTCGCTGGCGACCCGCGGGCGCTGACATTCAGAGGGAGACCGAATGGACCGTCAGGACGCAGACCCCGCAACGCCCCTGGATCAGTCGCTCTCGCGGCGGTCCCTGCTGAAGGGCGTGGGCGCTGGCACGCTAGCCGTCGGCGCTGGCGGGCTTCTGGCCGCCTGCAGCTCCGGCATCAAGGGCGCGGCCACCACCAAGAGCGGAACCATCAACATCGGCTTCATTACCCCGCTCACCGGGGACCTCGCGGGATTCGCATCCGGCGACAAGTACGTACTCAGCCAGATCAAGCAGGCCTCGATCTACAAGAACGGCATCACGATCGGCAAGAAGAAGTACAAGATCAACATCACCGTGCAGGACAGCCAGTCGAGCACCACCCGCGCCAGCCAGGTCGCCAAGCAGCTGATCTCCAGCAACGTGGACCTGATCCTGACCACCTCCACGCCGGAGACCACCAACCCGGTCGCGGTCGCGAGCGAGAGCGGCCAGACACCGTGCCTGTCCACGGTGGTTCCGTGGGAGTCCTGGTACGCGGGCCTCGGCGGCGACCCGCTGAAGCCCACCACCGACTTCAAGTACTGCACGATGTTCTTCTTCGGCCTGCCACAGTTCCTGGGCTGCTTCGAGCCAATGTGGAACAGGATCCCCAACAACCACGTGGTCGCCTGCATGTACCCGAACGACTCTGACGGCAACGCGTTCCGGGAGGGCTTCGAGCCGCTGATCAAGTCAGTCCACTACAAGGTCGTCGACGGCGGCGCGTACACCGACGGGACCACCGACTACAGCTCGATGATCAGCCTGTTCAAGAGCAAGAAGTGCGAGATCTACAGCAACTGCCCGCTGCCGCCGGACTTCAACACGTTCTGGAAGCAGGCGGTGGCGGCTGATTTCAAGCCCAGGCTCGCCACTGTCGCCAAGGTGCTGCTGTTCCCGGCTGACACGGTGGCGCTCGGTTCGCTGGTCAACAACATCGCCACAGACTCGTGGTGGGGCCCGTACATGCCGAACCACTCCTCGCTGACCGGTCAGAGCGCCAAGTCGCTCGCCGACAGCTTCCAGGCGGCCACCGGCAACCAGTGGGTGCAGTCGATCGGCTCGACCTACTCGCTGTTCGAGGTCGCCAAGGAGGCTCTCAGCAAGGTCAACGACCCGCACGACCACGCTGAGCTCGCCAGCGCCCTGCACTCGGTGAGCTACACCGGGATGTGCGGCCCGCTCAACTTCACCAACGGGCCGGCGCCTGGCGTCGGGATCATCAACCCGGTCGGCGTGCAGTGGAAGAAGTCCACCGGCAAGTACCCGTTCGAGATGACTGTCGTGGACAACTCGCTGAACAAGAACGTCCCGATCGGCGGCAAGCTCGACCCGACGTTCCCGTTCTAGCGCAACCCGGCGAATGACGTCACCGACCGCGAGCCAGGACCTGCCTCCTGGCGCCACGAGCGCGACCCTGCTGAAGCTGGAGGGGCTCTGCAAGAGCTTCGGCAGGGTCGTGGTCGCTGAAGACCTCTCACTCGCCATCGGGCCCGGCGACATGGTTGGGATCGTCGGGCCCAATGGCGCCGGAAAGAGCAGCCTCTTCGGCCTGATCGCTGGCGACCTCGCGCCGTCAGCCGGCCAGATCGTCTTCGACGGCACTGCGGTGACCCGGCTGGATCCGGCCGCCAGGTGCCGCCTGGGCATCGGGCGGACCTTCCAGGTTCCCAAGCCCTTCGGCGCCATGACCGTCTTCGAGAACGTGCTCGTGGCCGCCCAGCAGGGTGCTGGGATGCGCAGGACGGCCAGCTTCTCTCACGCTGCGGCCATCTGCGAGCTGACGGGGCTAACCCCCGACGCCAACAGCCCGGCCGAGCGCCTCGGGCTGCTCTCCCGCAAGCGCCTGGAGGTAGCCAAGGCGCTCGCGACCAGCCCGAAGCTACTGCTGCTCGACGAGGTGGCCGGCGGGCTGACCGACCCTGAAGTCGCCGAGCTCATCGGGATCGTCCGCGCGGTCCGCGCGCAGGGCGTGGCCATCATCTGGATCGAGCACCTGGTGCATGCCCTGGCCTCCGCCGTGGACCGCTTGCTCTGCCTGTACGGGGGTGCTTTCATCGGTGACGGAGAGCCGCAAGAG
>JASHXW010000040.1 GCA_030043395.1 Streptosporangiaceae bacterium | reverse complement strand
GAGTCGCCGTAGCTCTTCTCGATCAGCGGCTCGGCGTCGTCGGGGGAAAGCTCGGGAACGATCAGCCACTCCTCGCTGCCCCGCGCGAGGTCTTCGTCGTTGTGCTGCACCCACACCACGGGCACGCCCTCCCGCCGCGCCTTATCGACGAGGCGGCCGACGTTCGCCACGACGGCATCGCGTTCGTAATTGCCCGCGACGACGCCGTTCTGGACATCGATCACGAGAAGCGCCGTATTCGGCCGGTTAGCTAGCGTTGTCATGCCGTCCCCTTACTCGGGCCCGCTCAGTCTCCACCCACGCTAGACCTTGCTGCCGACAGCCGGGCCAGCGGCAAGTTGCCCGGGACGAGGCGAGCTGGAGTGGTTCGTCGCAGATTGCATCCGAACATCGGGGCAGGTCAGCGTCAGATTCTCGTGTGTAACGATTCGACTTTCCGGAAACCCCGCAGTCTCGCCCGGCGTTACTCGATGTGGCCTGGCCGAAATCCCCGGACAACGTGATGTCCGCTTTGCCCCGATGATGTGGTCATTAATCGATTGGGGGGCTTGATGGTGAGGATGGGGACATGCTGATCCCGGGCGCCGGATTGGCGCCGCCCGACCGTATCCCGGCTGCAGGATCTCGGGACGGCTGATCGTGCACGGGGCGTCGCACCGCGGGGGCATCGGTTACCGCCCGGACTCCGCTGCGCGCCGACGGCTGACCCTCGTCCTGGTCGCGGTCACCTGCGCCGCGCTGGCCGTGGCCGGCGCGATCGGGGTGATCCGCTACGTGTCCACCTTCTGGCTGTACCGGGGCTTCCCGGCGCCGAGCGCACCGCATGTCCTGGCGCTGCACCATCCGGGCGGGTCGACGATCGTCCCGGTAGTACTGCCCACCGTCGAGACCATCCGGGTGCGTTCCGCGGCGATAGCAGGCTATCCCGACCTGGTTTACGTCGTGCTCCCGCCGGGATACGCCAGCCATCCTGGGCTGCGCTATCCGGTCTTGTACCTGCTCCACGGCTTCCCAGGGGAGCCGCTGGGCTTCGTGAACATCGGCCAGGTCGCCACCACCGAAGCGACTCTGGTCGCATCGCACCGCATGAAGCCCCTGATCCTGGTCATGCCGACTGGCACCCGGTCGTTCCTGGCCGACGAGGAGTGGGCTAACGGCATACGCCGCGGCAACGACTGGGCGACCTTCGTCGCCAGGGACCTGACCGGGGTGATCGATACCCGGTACCGGACGTTGACCAGCGGGCGTAGCAGGGGCATCGGGGGCCTGTCGGAAGGCGGTTACGGCGCTCTCAACATCGCCTTGCACCATCCCGGTGAGTACGGCCTGATCGAGAGCTGGTCTGGCTACATGAGGGCGGATCGGATACCGGCGATCTTCGGTCACAGCCGGCTCAGGCTCGCTGAGAACAGCCCCGCAGTGGAGGTCCGCTCACTGGCCTCGCGGTTGCGCCGAGACCACACCTTCATCTGGTTCTACGTCGGCAGGAGCGACCCGCTAGCGGGGCAGAACACTGCCTTCGCCGCAGAGCTCAGGAGGCTGCGGATCGCGCACCACTACTTCGAGGTGCCCGGCGTGCACGACTGGCGGCTCTGGCGCAGCCAGATGGCGCGGGCACTGATCGTCGCCTCGGATTACTTGCGTCATGGATAGGTACCTGCGCGGCACGGCAGCCGTCGCCATCCGCGCGATCGTGGTCGTCCTGGCGATCGTCCTGGTGACATCGCTGGCAACAGGGTGGCTGTACTGGCTGCGCGCGGCGGTGGCGCACTGGCCAGGGCCCATGATCGGGGACGCGCTGCCGCTTGACGAGCTGCCGGGCCACGACAGCGTCCCGCTCCTGGTCTACGTGGTCACCTTCGGAGTCGCCGCGGTAGTGCTTGGCCTGGTAGCGCGGCTCGCGCGGATGGACAGGCTGACCGCCGGCCTGAGCCTGGGAGCCGGCACCGGCCTGTGGCTGCTCCTTGTCGACTCCTTCTGCCTCTTCGTGGTCCGGCAAGTCCCGGCCAGCCTCGCCCTGCAGGGGGCAGCGAGGCTGCAGCCCGTCTACATCGCGGCTGCCCTGGCCGGGGCGGCGGGGGCCCTGCTGGGCGGGAGCGAGCGCCCACGCGGAATGACGCCAAGGCTACTTGGCTGGCTGGTCGCGATCGGTGGCCTGATCAACCTGATCTCAGCCCTGATCCCGCGCCCTGGTCTGGCCTTCGGCCAGTTCGAGCGGCTCGGCCCTGGCGTCGTGATGCCGGTCGCCCATGTGCTGCTCGTCCCGGCTGGCGTGCTGCTGCTGATCACCTCGCGGGGCTTGATTCGCCGCAGCAAGCGCGCGTGGTGCCTGGCGACCGCCCTGCTCGGCGCATCTGTCCTGCTGCACCTGCTCCGCGGGCCCGACTACGCCGCCGCGATCGTGACCGGGCTGATGGCCGTGGCCCTGCTCGCCCGGCGCAGCGACTTCCCCTATCGCGGCGATCCCGCCACCAGGCCGTCGGCGCTGCTCCGGCTGTCTGGCCTGCTGGCGTTCGCCCTGGTCTACGGTGTCACCGCGCTGTGGGTGTACCGGATAGCGTCCGACTTGCCGGTCAGCTTTCCGCTCGCGATCACCGACACGCTGCGGGCTATGGCCGGCCGGCTGCCGCACGATGCGCGCTTCCTGCCCGGCGACTTCGCGATATGGTTCCCGCTCTCGACCGTCTCCGTCGTCGCGATCGGCGTTTTGTGGGCGGCGAGTGAATGGCTGCGCCCATGGCGCCAGCGCCTGTTCCCCGATGCTCTCAGGCGCCAGCAGGCGCTGAGCATCGTCCGCCAGTGGGGCGCCGACACGCTCGCGCCGTTCACGCTGCGCCCTGACAAGGAGTGGCTGGTCACCGGGCAGACGCTCATCGCGTATCGCGTTGTGCGCGGGATCGCGCTCGTGAGCGGCGATCCAATCGGGCCGCCGGGCGAAGAGCTTGCGGCGCTGCGCTGCTTCCTCAAGCACGCCGAGGAGCGCGGCTGGCGCGCCGCCGTTCTCGGCGCCTCGGGCCGGCTGCTCACCGTTTACCGTGACCTTGGCCTGCACCCGGTCTATCACGGCGACGAGGCGATCATCGACACCGGCAGCTTCAGCCTCGACGGCAGGAAGATGCGCACGGTCCGCCAGGCCGTCCACCGGCTCGAGCGCAACGGCTACGCCGCCGAGGTCGTACTCGCGGGTGACATGTCGGCGGCTCTGCTGGCTGAACTGGCCGAGATCGAGCGCAGCTGGCTGCACGGCGACGAGCGGAAGGGCTTCACGATGGAGCTCGACAGCTTGCTCAGCCTCGGGGGCAGTGACGCTGCGTTCGTGGTAGGCCGGGATGCCCAGGGCCGCGCGGCGGGGTTCCTGCACCTGACCGTCTGCCCGGCGAGCCGGTCGCTGTCGCTGTCGTCCATGCCGCGGATGCCCGGCCTGCCTAACGGGTTCTCCGCCTGGCTGGTCACGCAGGCCGTGGCATGGGCGCGCGAGCGCGATTACAAGGATCTGTCGCTTAACTTCTCGCCGTTTGCTGGCCTGCTCGCGAGCCAGGCAGACCTGCCGGCCTGGCAGCGCGTGCAGCGCCGCGCACTGCTCCGGCTCAAGGGCCTGCTGGCGCTCCAGCTGGACAACCTGATGCGCTTCAACAACCAGTTCGACCCCGCCAGGAGGCCGCGGTACGTCGTCGTCCAAGCCTGGACTGACATGCCCAGGGTGGCGATGGCGGCGATGGCGGCCGAGGGTTACCTGCCGCACGCCAGGATGCTCCGGGGTCGCGACTGGCGCGGGCCGGCCGAGCTCACCCCCCAGGCAGCCGCGGCCATCGCGGAGGCACTGGCGGCCGGCGGCGCACCGGCCTCCGCAGGCGCACCGGCTGCAGCGCAAGCACCGGCTGCAGCGCAGGCACCGGGTGCAGCGCAGGCACCGGCCGCTCCCCTCGTGACCGCCAGGGGAGGCCCTGGCGACTTCGGATCCGCCTATCCTCGCTCGCGATGAGCCTGACCGCGGGTCTTGTGCTCGCCGTCTTGTCCACAGCGGCGCTGAGCTGCGGGTTCTATATCCAGCACAGCGCGGCGGGCACGTTGCCTGAGCTCAGCGTGCGCCATCCGCTGGTGTCGCTGGCCGACCTGTTCCGGAACCTGCGATGGCTCGTCGGCTTCACCACGGGCATCGGCGGATGGGCGCTCTACATCGTCGCGCTTGCCTTCGCGCCGCTTTCGCTCGTGCAGGCCGTATCCGCCGGAGGCGTCGGGCTGATCGCGCTGCTTGCCCGTCTCGGCGGCGAAAGACTGTCACGGCTGGATCGCCTAGGCGTCGTCGCCGCTGTCGGCGGCTTGCTCCTTCTTGCCCTTTCGCTTCCTGCCGGAGCGGCCCATCACTCGGCAGCACGAAGCTGGGCCGAGCCAGCCGGCTGGATCCTGGCTTCGGTAGTGCTTGCCGGGCTGGCCGCTGGCCTGCCGGGACGCCTGCGCAAGTCCGGCGCCGGGCTCGCCGTCGCGGCCGGGTTGCTGTACTCAGCAGGCGATGTCTCGACCAAGGCGGCCCTGGACGGCACGCACCCCGTCTACCTGTTCGCGCTGCTCCTGCCCGCCTGCCACGGGCTGGCGTTCGTCGCCTTGCAGCTGTCCTTCCAGCGTGGAACGGTGCTCGCCACGGCGGGGGTGGCAGCCCTGCTGACCAACGCCTTGCCGATCGCCGCCGGCGTCATCGTCTTCGCCGAGCACCTGCCGGCTGGCGTCCCCGGCCTCGTGCGCGGCCTCGGCTTCGCCGGCGCGGTGCTCGGTGCGGCCTTGCTCGCGGGAACCGGGCGAGACCGACCGCTCCCGCAAGGCGACCGCAGCGGTCGCAGCGACCATGGCGACCGCTCTGCTCTCCGGCGCTGACGCTCGTCAGCAGGGCGGCCATGCGCTGCACCATCTGCGCATGTCGCGCGGGTAAAGGCCGTCACCCCGCTGACCCGCCACTGTCGTCTCAGCGGGAACACTGCCACCATGCCCATCCAGTTCACCGACCTGCTCGTCGTCGCGCTGGCCGCGTTCGCGGCGCCGCTGCTGGCCAGGGGCGTGCCGAGGCGACTGGTCCCGCCGGTAGTCCTTGAGGTCGCACTCGGCATCGCGGTCGGGCCGCAGGGCCTGGGACTGGTGCATCCTGTCGGCGGCGTCTACCTGCTGTACCTGCTGGGGTTCGGGTTCCTGCTGTTCCTGGCCGGCCAGGAGATAGAGGTGGAGCGCTTTCGCGGCCCGACGTTCCGGCTGGCCGGGATCAACTTCCTGATCGCGCTGGCTATTGCCTTCCCTGCTGCCGCCCTGCTGCGCCTGATCGCGCACGGCGCCGACATCCGGTTGCTCGCACTGGCCCTGACCGCGAGCACGCTCGGCGTGCTGGTCCCCGTGCTCCGAGACGCAGGAGAGATCAACACCGACTTCGGCCAGCTCGTCGTGATGAACGGGTCAGTAGGCGAGTTCGGCGCGTTGCTGCTGCTGACCATCTTGTTCTCCGCCCAGCCCGAGGCCACCTGGGTCCAAGTCCTCTACGTGGTCGCGCTCGGTGTCGTGGCGTTCCTGGGCGCCATCGGCCTGCGGCGGCTCTGGCAATCGGGCTGGATGCGCAAGGTGCTGCTCGCCACCGATCAGTCCACGGAGCAGCTCAGGGTCAGGGGCGCCTTCGTTATCCTGCTGCTGGTCACCGCGCTGGCCCATGCGTTCGGCGTGGACTCACTGCTCGGCGCGTTCGTCGCCGGCATCGTGCTCAACGTCGCAGACCGGGACGACCGTCCCGAGCGGGAGCGCTACCAGGGCAAGCTGCGGGCAATCGGCTACGGGTTCCTCGTCCCGGTGTTCTTCATCGTGACTGGCGTTACCTTCGACGTCCGCTCGCTGTTCGCCAGCGCGTCCTCGCTCGCGCTGGTGCCGGCGATCCTGGTGGCCATCCTGATCGCGCGGGCAGTGCCCGCGCTGCTCTTCGCGCGGCGGCTGGGGACAGCCCCGGCGATCGCCGCCGGGTTGCTCCAGGCCACGACCCTGACCTTCCCCGTCGTCGTCGCGGAAGTCGGCACCAGCCTGGGGTTGCTGACGCGTGCGGTGTCGGCCGCCCTGGTCGGTGCTGCGCTGCTGTCGGTCCTGATCTTCCCGGCGATCGCGCTAGCGCTGCGGCCGTGGTCTCGGTCAGCCAAGGAGGCGGAGGCCGGCGAAGCCGCGCGCGCCGAGGAGGAGAGGTGAGCTAGCGGCTACCGGGCGCTCACGCTCGTTAGTGCGGCGGCGATGCGCTCCACCATGTCGGCAAGTACCGGCTGCGGCGTGGCGAAGTTCAACCGGAAGGACCCCGCGCCGCCGTCCCCGAACGCCGGGCCGTCCACGACCGTGACGTGCCCGCCGTCGGTGAGCATCGCGCCCGGTGACTCGGTCAGGTCCATCGCGGCACAGTCGAGCCAGGCGAGGTAGGTGCCATCGGGCGGGCGGTAGCGCACGTCCGGCAGGTCCCGGCCGAGCAGCTCGGCGAGGAGCAGCCGGCTCTCGTCCAGGTAGGAGAGCACTTCATCCAGCCAGGCCTGCCCGTGCCGGAACGCGGCGATGTTCGCGACCACTCCGAAATTGCTCGCGCCGTGCGAGGCAAAGGGGCCCATGTCCTCCCACTGCCGCTGGTCGGCGTCGTTGGTGAGGATCACTTCCGCGCATTTCAGGCCAGGCAGGTTCCATGCCTTCGAGGCGGAGGTGGCGGTCAGGGCGTGCGCGGCCGCGGTGTCCGATGTCGAGGCGTAGGGAACATGGTGAGTCCCCGGGTAGATGAGCGGAGCGTGCACCTCGTCGGAGAACACCCGGCCGCCGTGCCGGTCCACGATCTCGGTTACCTCAGTGATCTCCTGCGGCGTGAACACGCGGCCGAGCGGGTTGTACGGGTTGCAGAAGATGAGCAGGTTCCCGCCGGCCAGGAACGCGTCCTCGATGCCGTTTAGGTCGAAGGTGAAGTAGCCGTCGTCGTCCCGCATGGGGACGCTGATGATCTCGCGGCCGAGCAGGCCGGGAACGAGCAGGAACGGCATGTAGGCCGGCGTCGGCAGGATGACCGGCGATCCGGGCCTGGAGAAGTGCGTGATCGCGACCTCGAGCGCCTTGATGACGTCAGGAACAGGATGGATCATCGCCGGGTCCGGCTGCCAGCCGAAGCTGCGCTGGCAGAAGTCCGCGCAGGCTTCGCCAAGTTCGTCGGCCAGGTGCCTGGGCAGGTAACCGAACTGCTCCCGCGCGGTCAGCTCGCCAAGCGCCTGCACGATCGGCGGGGCGGTCCCGAAGTCCATCTCCGCGACGCCCGCGCCGAACCCGCCAGGTCCTGGCGCCGTCCATTTCACCGTGCCCCTGGCACGAAGCTGGTCGGCGGTAGTCGCGTCGATCACGTCCCTCAGGCTCCCCGTCATACCGCCATCTTCCATCAGATTCACCGCCGCCAGGTAGGCGGATCTGCGGCCACTCCATGGCCATTGACGTCACTTCTGGCCCTCCCCTAGCGTGAGATGTCCGCCGCCAGTGGCGCTCGCGGCACCATGGTCGCGCGCGGTCGGCGCGACCGAGGTGAGGTGATGCGATGTCAGAAGTTCTCACGGCACCGCGGGTCTTCACCGGCAGCGAGGTCCTGACCGATGCCAGTGTTGTCATTTCCGGTAACGCAGTGCACTGGGTCGGTGCCGCTGCCGACCTGCCGGCCGAGTACGCCGCGACTCCGCAGGCCAGCTACCCGGGCTCGACGATCC
>JASHXW010000438.1 GCA_030043395.1 Streptosporangiaceae bacterium | reverse complement strand
ATCGACGGCCACCGGTGGTGGACGCAGGCTGAGCTCGAGGCCACCACGGAGACCTTCTACCCCGCCGACCTGATCCGCCTCATGCGCATGCGGCCGTAGCCGCGCGGCCGGGCGGGCCTACCCGGCCTCGGTGAGGCCGAGCAGCGGCTCGTCAGATGACCTGAGGTCAGCGTTGGGCAGCCCGCCCGGGAACAGCTTCCTGACCTTCTCGGCGACGGCGATCGCGATCTCGACATGCTGCCGCCTGGTCGATGCGTAAAAGCTCTGCGCCTCATTGCTCAGCTTCGGGCTGGCGTGCAGTGGCTTGTCGCTGACGGCGAGCAGCGTCGCGGTTGGTATCCGGTAGCGGAACCCGTTGGCGGCGACGGTCGCCGACTCCATGTCGACGGCGACCGCCCTGGAGAGGCTCAGCTGCTCCTGCACCGCGGCCAGCTGAAACTCCCAGTTCCGGTTGGCCGTGGTGAACACGATGCCCATCCGGCTATGCAGCCCCCGTGCGGTCAGCTCGTCAAGCAGTAGCGCGTTCAGCGTGTGGTTCGAGACCACCGGCACGCTCAGCGGAAGCAGGTCATCGAGCACCCGGTCGTCCCGCAAGAACGCGCTCGCCAGGACCAGGTCGCCGATCTCCTGATGGTTCCGCAAGCCGCCGCAGTGCCCGATCATTAGCACCAGGTCAGGGCGCAGCACCGCGAGATGGTCGGTCAGGGTCTTGGCGTTGCTCGGGCCGACTCCGATATTGACGATGCTGAGCCCGGCACGCCCTGGCCGCTCGTAGTGCCATGCCGGCATCTGGCGGCCATCGGACTCTGGTCCCGTTGCCTCAGGTAGCAGCGAGCGGAACTCCTCCACGTGCCAGCTGTAGTTGGTCAGCAGCACGTACCGCTGGAAGTCCGTTGCGTCCGTGCCGGTGTAATGCCGCAGCCGGTCGATGGACAGCGCCATCCGCTCCGGCCCGAACAAGAACAGCTTCTTGCGCCGCAGGTCCCAGCGCGTCTCGTCGACCGCCTCGCCGATTCCCGGATCGTGCAGGTCGGCCGCCCGCCGTCCGTCGCTGACGGTGATGACCGCCCCGGCGGCCGCCAGGCGGCCGAGCTCGCGGCACAAGTACCAGTCGATAGCCTCAGGCTCGGCGAATTCTCCTTCTAGCACCGGGTTGTGCGCCGACCAGGGACGCTCGACGGTGAGCCTGGGATAGCAGCCAGCGACCCAGGCCGCCTGCATGGCCCGGCAGAGCGCGTCGACTTTCGCCGCTCGGTCGCCGGGCGGCACGACCGCGAAGTTCTCCGACAACGTCATGTCCGTCATGATGCCAGCAAGGCGTCCGACGGCTCACACCTCGAATACGCCATAGCCGAATCCGCCAGCCAGTACCTGGTTTCCGTCGACGCTGACCCGGTCGGCTGCCAGCACCGCCGACCTGGCCAGCGGACCTGGCTGCCTGGCCCACGGCAGCGTGAAGGTCGCGGGTTCGCGGCGCGGGTTGACCACCACCAGGTGGGTCCCGCCGCGCGTGTAGACCAGCGGATACCCGGCGTGCAGCACATCGGCGGACCCCCCGGTCCGCAGTGCCGGCACGGACTTGCGCAGGCCGATGAGCCGCCGCACCTGGTTCAGCAGCGACCCCTCGTCCGCCCGCTGCCCGGCCACGGTCGGCCGGGCTGGGTCAGGATCGACCGGCAGGTAGAGCTGACCCTCCGGGGCGGTCGAGAAGCCGGCGTTCGGGCCGTCGTCCCACTGCACCGGCGTCCGCGACCCCGCCCGGTTCCAGCCCGGCCAGATCTGGCTGCCCTCGACGTCGGGCAGGTCAGGAACGAACCGCATCCCGACCTCGTCGCCGCAGTGGATTCCGGGCAGCGTAGGCCACGTCAGCAGGAACGCGAACACGGGTCCGAGCTGGTCAGTGGTCCTGCTGCCGCAGGCTGGCCTGGAAAAGTCATGATCGGAGGAGAACAAGGCCACCAGCCCTGCATCTCCGATCGCAGCCGCATCGCGCCGCCACGCAGTGAGGAACGTCTCCGTCGTGCCGTTCCCGTCGGCGCTGAAGTAGCACGGCCGGACAGGGGCCCTGCTGACTGGAACCGCGCCGGCCGGGGCAGGGCCGGCCACGGCTGGGCCAGTCACGACCATGCCTGTGCCGTTGTCCAGCAGTGATCTGTGCTCGTCGCCGATCGGCAGGTAAAAATCGGCGTGGAAGCCGGCCGGAATGGCAACGGCTGGCTTGTCCCACTCCGACATCAGGACGGCGCCAGGGTAATGGTCGTCCAGCCAGCCGCGGATCTCCCGCCACAACCCGGCGGTCTGCCGCCAGCCGGGATCGTCCTTGACCAGCGAGCTGGCCAGGTCCACCCGGAATCCAGCCACACCTAGGTCCAGCCAGTGCCCGATAATCTCGCGCAGCGCGGCCCGGTTCGCGCGCGGGCCAGCGGCGTCGACCGGCTGCCGCCATGGCTCGCCTGAGCGCGCTCTGGCATAGCCGAAGTTCAGCGCTGGCTGCGAGGCATAGAAGTTCGGCAGGTACCAGCCAGGCCGCCGGCCTGGCGCGGTGACCCAGTTAGGGCCAGGAGCGGATGCCACGTCCGCGAAGATGTACCGGTCGTCCGCCGGGTCGTCCTGCGCCGCTATGAACCAGGGGTGCTGGTCGGACGTGTGGCCCGCGACGAGGTCGAGCAGCACCCGGATGCCGAGGCTGGCTGCCGTGCCCACCAGTTCGGCCATGTCGTCGTTCGTGCCGTAGCGAGGCGCCACGGTCAGGTAGTCGCTCACGTCGTAACCGGCGTCGCGCATGGGCGAGGCGAAGCACGGGTTCAGCCACAGCGAGTCCACGCCGAGCCATGCCAGGTAGTCGAGCCGGCCGATGATCCCGCGCAGGTCGCCGATCCCGTCGCCATCGGAGTCGGCGAACGACTGCGGGTAGATCTCGTACATGACCGTCCTGGCGAGCCAATCCGGGAAGCGCGCTGAGGTCATGACGGTGCCTGCTCCCCTGCCGCCTCGGCGGGCGATCCCTGGCCGGTCGACCTGGACCGGCCCCGGAACTCCGCGACGACATCCTGGCCTCGGCGGACCGTCACGTCGTAGATGCCGCTGCGCCCGTACCTGACCCGCTCGCTGGCCTGGGCGGTCAGCACGTCGCCCTCGCCGACCGGGGCGATGAAGCTGATCTCGGCACCTGCGGCGACCGTGACCTGTCCCCAGCTATTGCACGCGCACGCGAACGCGGTGTCGGCCAGCATGAACACGTACCCGCCGTGCCCGATCAGATGGCCGTTCAGCATCGCCCTGGTGATGGTCATCCGGACGATGGCATTGCCCTCGCCCACGTCGAGCAGTTCCATGCCGAGCTTGGCCGAGGCCTGGTCCGCCTCGAACATGCGCACGGCCGGATTGGCCGGCGGATCGCTAGCAACCATGTCGCTATCCTGCCGCCATGACCTCCTTCCGCCAGCCCGGAACCGTGCTCACCGATCACTTCTTCGACGTGCCGCTCGACCACGCCAAGCCTGACGGTGAGCAGATCACGATCTTCGCGCGCGAAGTCGCCCCGGCCGGACGGCCAGGCCGCATGGCAGTCGAAGACCTGCCCTGGCTGCTGTTCCTGCAGGGCGGTCCTGGTCGGCCAGGCCCCAGGCCGTCCGGCCGGGAAAGCTGGCTCGACCGTGCCCTGCGCGAGTTCCGGGTGCTTCTGCTCGACCAGCGCGGCACCGGCCGGTCCACGCCCGCCACGCGGATGATGCTCACGGGGCTTGCGTCGGCGCAGGCGCAGGCTGAGTACCTGGCGCATTTCCGAGCGGACTCGATCGTGGCCGACGCCGAGCTGATCAGGCACAGGCTGGCGGGCGGGCGCCCGTGGAGCGTGCTCGGCCAGAGCTTCGGCGGGTTCTGCACCGTGACCTACCTGTCCCAGGCTCCGCAGGGCCTGGCCGAGGCGTTCATCACCGGGGG
>JASHXW010000437.1 GCA_030043395.1 Streptosporangiaceae bacterium | reverse complement strand
TCCAGGCAAGCCTTTTCTCTACGCCTACGAGCTGCGAGAGGGGCGCTACGAGCAGATCGCGGTAGTGACCGGCGAGCAGGCGTTCGACGCGCAGCGCCCTTTCCCGGTCACTATCATCCCTGCCCGTCTCGTCTCCCGGCTCCTTCCGCGCGCGTCCAGCTGAGCACGGCGGACGCGGTACCGCTAGCTGGCGGGCTGAGTCGCGCCGACCGCGGTGCGGCTGGCTGGGCTTCCTGGCAGGTCCCTGGAGCGGGTGAAGGGACGGGCGAGCAGAACCGTGCCGGATAGGGCAACCATGATCAGCAGCACCCACAGCGCGCCTCGTGTGCCAAGCCACGTGCCGAGCGCCCCGCCGGCCAGGGCGCCGATCGGGCTGACTCCCGCAGTCACGAAGCGCATCGTGGCGGTGACCCGGCCGAGCATGGCGCCAGGGCAGTAGGTCTGCCGGAAAGTCGCCATGATGATGTTGGCGATCCCGTAGCCGGTCACGGTCGCCAGTACCCCGATCACGTAAAACGACAGCCTGGGTCCTGCCGTAGTCAGCGGAATCAGCAGGGTGAATGGCGCCATGCCAATCGTGCCGAGCAGCAGGCACCTCGATGTGCCGAGCCGGGAGCTGATCCGGCGGGCGACCAGCGAGCCGAGCAGCCCGCCCAGCCCGGGCACCGCCAGCATCAGGCCGACCTCAGCCGCGTTCAGCCCGACCACCCGCACCAGGAACACGACGAGCACCGCGCCGTAGCCGTCGAGCGCGAAGTTCGCGAGCCCGCCGAACAAGCTCAGCTGCCGCAGGTAGGGGTCGTGGAACACGAACGTGATGCCGTCGGCCACATCGCGGCGGAATGCTGGCTTCGCGCGCTGGGCCGGCCGGGCCGGCCCCGCTGGGCGAATGGCGAGCAGGCAGGCAGCGGAGACCGTGAAGCTGATCGCGTTGCACAGCACCGCCGTGGCCGCGCCGAGTGCCTGGTCGGCCAGGCCGGCCAGGCTGCGTCCGCCCAGCGTCGCCGCGTAAGCACTGCCCTGGAGCTTCGCGTTGCCCTCGACCAGCTGGTCAGGCTCGACCAGCGAGGTCAGGTTGAGCTGGTAGGCGGTGCCGAAGATGACGCTGGCGGCGCCGGCGAGCAACTGGACGGCGATCAGCTGGGCGATGGTCAGCGCGCCAAGCCACAATGCCACGGGAATGGTCGCGTACGCCGCTGCGGCGACCACGTCGCAGGCGATCATCACGGGCCGGCAGGGCAGCCTGTCCACCCAGGCGCCGGCCGGCAGGCTGATGAGGAGCCAGGGCAGGTATCCGGCCGCGGCGAGCGCGCCAACCTCGAAAGTGCTGGCGTGCAGCGTGAGCACGGCCAGCAGGGGCACTCCCACCATGGCCATTGAGCTGCCTGCCTGGTTGACTGTCTCGCCGAACCACAGGAGCCGGAAGTTGCGGTGCCGCAGCAGGCTCGGCGTGCGAGCGCCCTGCGGGCCACCCCTGCCACTGACCCGCTGCCCGCGCATGGTCACCCCCGGTGCTCACCTGCTGGTGAAGTTGCCAGGCCAAGCCTGACGCCCGGTCTAGGCCGGCGCAGCGGCAATCTGCTGACAGCTAAAACCCGGGCGCGGGCGCCAATACGCGGTGCGAGGCGCTACGAATAAGAGGCATAACCGCCGGCAGGGAGGCAGCGGCATGGTCGAGCTCATCGTGGTGGGCGTCGTGGCCGGGTTCCTGGCCGGAATCTCGCCGTGCATACTGCCGGTCCTGCCGGTCATCCTGGTCGCGGGAGCCGACCCGACGGTGCGCAGCGAGGATGAGGCGGGACATGGGCGCACCAGCCTGGGCAGGCCGCTCGCCGTGGTCATCGGGCTGGTGCTGAGCTTCAGCCTGCTGGTGCTCGCCGGTTCCGAGCTGCTCTCGCTGCTTGACCTGCCGCAGGACTCACTGCAGGACGCGGGCATCGCCGTGCTTATCCTCGTCGGCTTGGGCTACCTGATCCCGCCGCTCGGCGACTTGTTCGAGCGGCCGTTCTCGCGGATCAGCACGCGCCGCCCCAGCGGCAGGGCCGGGGGGTTCGTGCTTGGCCTGGCCCTTGGCGTGCTGTACGTGCCGTGCGCCGGCCCAATCCTGGCCGCGATTACCGTGGTCGGAGCGACCCACCGGGTCGGCCTGACCGCCGTGTTCCTGACGGCCGCGTTCGCGGTCGGCACCGCGGTGCCGCTGCTCGCGTTCGCCTTCGCCGGCGGCCAGCTCGCCAGCCGCGTCGGAGCCCTGCGCCGGCACGCTCCGAGGGTCAGGCAGTTCGGCGGCGCCGTGCTGATCATCATGGCCGTGCTCATCGCACTCAACGTGCTTGCCCCGCTGCAGCGCCTCGTCCCTAGCTACACCACGGCGCTGCAAGGCTCGGAGAGAATCCGGCAGGAGCTCACTGCCCTGGACGGCGGCCACCAGGGCTCGCTGAGCCATTGCCCGGCGAACTCCACGACCCTGGTCAACTGCGGGCGCGCGCCGAACTTCACCGGGATCACCGCCTGGCTGAACACTCCTGGCGGCAAGCCGCTCACGCTCAGGGAGCTGCGCGGCAAGGTGGTCCTCGTCGATTTCTGGACCTATTCCTGCATCAACTGCCAGCGGACACTGCCGCATGTCGAGGCCTGGTACTCGCGGTACGCGAAGGACGGGTTCGTCGTGGTGGGCGTGCACACCCCGGAGTTCGCGTTCGAGCACGTCGTGTCGAATGTCCGCACGGAGGCCGCCGCGCTCGGCGTGCACTACCCGGTCGCGATCGACGACAACTACGCCACGTGGAACGCCTACGACAACGAGTACTGGCCTGCGGACTACCTGATCGACGCGCAGGGCATCGTCACGCACGTCCACTTCGGCGAAGGCGACTACTCCACCACCGAGCACCTCATCAGGGAACTGCTCCAGGCGGCCCATCCGCGACTTGCGCTCCCACCGCCGACCAGCGTGCCGAACAAGACGCCGAACGGCGAGATGAGCCCGGAGACCTACGTCGGCTACGAGCGCCTGCAATACCTGCTGCCGTACCGGGTCACCAAGAACAAGCCAGCGGTCTACCACTTCCCCAAGCGGCTCCCGCTCGGCGCGCTCGGCTGGTCGGGCACCTGGACCGACCACGAGCAGGAGGCCACGGCAGGACCAGGCGCCCGGATGGAGCTCGGCTTCCTCGCCCAGGACGTGTACCTGGTGCTAGGCGGCAGCGGCACGCTCTCGGTGTCCGAAGGCGGCCGCCATCTGCAGACCATCCACGTCAGCGGCATACCCAGGCTCTACACGCTGTTCCAGGCGGACTCGACCACCAGCGGCACGCTGCAGCTGCAGGCCTCGCCCGGCATCCAGGCCTACGACTTCACCTTCGGCTGAACGGCCGCGTTCATGATCACGGACGCCTGCACGCGTCCGCCGGGTGCAGGCGTCCGAGCTAGTTCGATCTGTCCGGCCTCGCCGCGCCGGGCCGCCAGTCAGGTGACGCGTGAGTACTGCGCCGGCAGCTCGGAGTAGGAGCCGCTCTCGGCGATCTGCCTGAGCCGGTCAGCCGCATCCCAGATGTCGGTGAACCTGGTGGTGAGCGGCGTGGGACCGAGCCTGACCCGGTCTGGCGTCCGGTAATCGCCGATCACGCCCGCCGTGATCATCGCCTGGCTGATCCGCCAGGCTTGCGGATGGTGCAGGGTGACGTGCCCGCCACGGCGTGCGTCGGCGCGCGGGGACGCGAGCCGGAAGCCGTGCGGTTCCAGCCACTCGTCGACCAGGTGGATCAGGTAGCTGGTCAGCGCGACGCTCTTGCTGCGCAGCCGCTCGATCCCCGCCTCCGCGATGATCTTGACACCCTCGGCCACGGCCACGGTGCCGATGATCTGCGGCGTGCCGGTCGCGAACCTGTCGATACCGGCCACGGGGTCATAGGCCGGGCCCATCTCGAACTGCTCCCGCTGGCCGAACCAGCCCCAGACCGGCTGCCGCAGCCGAGACTGAAGCTCGTCGCGGACATACAGGAACGCCGGGGATCCTGGTCCGGCGTTGACGTACTTGTACGTGCAGCCGATCGCCAGGTCCGCCCCGCAGGCGTCCAGCTCGATGGGCACGGCGCCAACCGCATGGCACAAGTCCCACAGCATCAGCGCCCCGGCGTCGTGCACGAGGCTGGTGATCCGCGCCATGTCGGCCAGGGCACCGCTGCGGTAGGCGACGTGTGACAGGCTGACCAGCGCAACATCCGGGCCAAGCGCCCCGAGCAGCTCGTCCTCACTCACGCCCTGGTCCAGGTCGGTGTGGATCATCCGCAGCTCGCAGCCCCGCTGCGCCGCGATGCCCTGCAGCACGTAACGGTCGGTGGGGAAGTTGTCGTCGTCGGTGACGAGCACATTCCGGCCCGGCTGCGCATCCAGCGCCGCACTGGCTAGCTTGAACAAATTCACCGTGGTCGAATCGCTCACCAGGACCTGGCCTGGCGCGGCGCCAGTGAGGTGGGCGCCGATCAGGTCGCCGACCTCCGCCGGCAGCCCGACCCACCGGTCCCAGGAACGCACCAGGCCGGTTCCCCACTCGCTGTCGACGACCTCGGCGATTCTCCCGGCCGTCGCCCGCGGCAGGGGACCAAGCGAGTTCCCGTCCAGGTAGATCATCCTGGTGGCCGGGTCGTCCTCGGCCGGGCAGACGAACTGCTCGCGGTAACTGGCGAGCGGATCGGCAGCGTCCAGCTGCTCAGCATATGTCCGGTTCGATGGGAGTGCTGTCACCACTAAGACACTAGCTAGCCGTGCGGGTCCTGCACAGACCGCGCCACGTGGGCGCGCTCGCGAAAGTGGCCGGGCTGCACACCCGGCACACGCTTATAGAACTTGCTGGCATAGGTCATGACGCAGCCGACGTTCTCGCTGCACAGGAAGTCCAGGAATTGCTTTTCACGTATTCCAGGTGAAGGATGCGGTCTAGATTGCCGGCTGGCGAGGCGGGAGGCGCGATCTGGCTCGGTCTGCAGAGCCGAGTGCAGGGTCTCACCGTACTGGTTATGACCAGCCAGGAGCATGCTCATCCTCGGCTGGCTCAGGCACTGTGACGGGTTTGCGGACGGAGCCATTGCGATTGGTGCGCCGACCAGCAGAGTCCTTAACCCTAAGGCCGGTCACCAGTCGACCAGCGAGCGCGATCCGATCAGGAGCTCTCCGGCTCAGCATCCTGCGATCCTCTCTCAGGCTCGCCAGGCTCACTAGGAGTATTGCGCCCGCGATGGCTCCCGAGATAAACACGACAATCACTGCTACGACGACCAAGCCAGCCATGACTGAATCTCCTTCCTCAGTCGGCTAGATCCACTGCTATCGACAGCTCCTCCCCACTCGCTTGCAGACCGGGCAGGTTATCAACTCGGTCACGGATCCATATAGTTCGGCAATACTTTGGCCTCCCAAGCACTGGGACTGCTAGGATGATCCCACTTGATCTTGTTGTTCCAGCCATCCCAACCTTTAACCAGATTGGCATGCTGGATGAGCTGACGTCAATGGGATGAGACCAGATATTCTTACCAGAGGTATCAGGTGGCTTAGCCTATCAACCCTATCAATTGGGTTGGTTGGTATCATTGGGAGGTATCGTGCCCGACCCCAGGTACCGGCAGATTGCCGAGAGCTTGCGCCAGCAGATCGAGTCTGGACAGCTTGGCCCCGGCGCACAACTGCCCACGGAACTCGAGCTCAGGGAACTGTACGACTCGTCGAGAAACACCGTCCGCGACGCAGTGAAGTGGCTCATCACCAGAGGACTGGTGGAGACTAAGCCGGGTCAGGGCACCTTCGTCGTGGAGAAGATCGACCCCTTCGTCAGCGTTCTCGACCGGGAAACTGGCCGGGGTGAAGAGAGTGCGGCGTATGCGTCCGAAGTCAGAGCACGGAGCAGGAAGCCAAGGGTCTCTGATCCACGCATCGAAATACATCAAGCCAACGGCGCCGTAGCAACCGAACTGGAGCTAGCCGAGGGCTCGCCTGTGGTAAGCCGACACCAGCGCAGGTTCATCGACGACATCCCCTGGTCGCTCCAGACATCGTTCTATCCCCTTGCGTACGTGGAGTCCGGGGCGCGCCGGCTGATCGAGGCAGTCGACATACCAACCGGGGTTGTCCGATATCTGGAGGAAGCACTCGGTATCAAGCAGGTCGGCTGGCGCGACACAATCACGGTCCGGGCACCGAATACCGACGAGGCGACCTTTTTCAAGCTGCCGGACGACGGGCGTATCGCCGTCGTCGAGATCCACAGGGTGACGTTCGAGGAATCCCTCCGACCTCTGCGCATGACAGTGACCGTTTATCCAGCCGACCGGAACCGATTCGTCATGGAGGTCGGGCGCGTACCGCCAACTGTGGCAAGTTCGGAAGCGCAGCCTTCGGCGCAGCCCGACGCAGCCGAGAACCCAACGTGACTTAGCGGATAACTGGCTCGGGGCAACAAGAACTAGGGCTGGAAGACCAACCAAGCCTTCTGGCCATCGTTGAGCAATAAGATCGTCCGCGTTTGCCACCGTAGTGCGTTATGCGGACACCCAGGTCGCCGGTCAAGTCGGCGGCTTACGGAAGGGAATCGCGAACCGAGGGAGGTGTCATGGCTAAGCGTCATGCTCGTCCGTCCGCTCATTACCGGTACGAGCACTACGACCCTAACTGAGGGACCCGGCGCGCCTCTGGTAGGAGCAGCCCGCGTGGGCTGCATACCAAGCGACCGCCGACAGAGGGTGGCGCCCGGGGCAAACCGGGCGCCACCCTCCATTGCTCCAAGGCTGCCTCGGTGACAAGCGTGACGCAAGTGACTGAACGTCCGCAGTTGCCCGCTCGCCATTAGTTGCGTGAAATAAGGGGTATGCGAGATGAACTGCTCAGGTTGCGCCCTGCGATACCGGAAGATATGGCCGTCATTGTCGGACTCATAGAGCGGCGTGCGGACTGGTTGCGCAATAGGGGAATCAAGCAGTGGGATGAGCCCTGGCCGACCAGATCCGCCCGAGATGAGCGGATTCTTATGCATCTTCGGGCCAAGAAGACCTGGATTCTGGAGGACGGCGGGGTTGCTGTAGGGACCATCACAGCAGACCGTGACGCGGACGGTCACTGGCCTGAACCACAGCGAAGCGAGCCAGCGATATACATTCACCGGCTTGTCGTTGAACTGACGCACTCCGGGCGCGACCTTGGCGCGCAGCTCATCGACTGGGCGGCGCAGTCGACTGTCGACGGCGACACCGCGGACTGGATCAGGGTCAACGCCTGGGAGAGTAACGAAGACCTGCACAGGTATTACCTTCGGCAGGGCTTCGCGTTCGTCGGCCATGCTGTGCTGCACGAGGACGAACCCGACTACCCAGCCGGTGCCCTCTTTCAACGGCCCTCGGACCTCAAGGCCGCTCCAAGGCCTTTTCACTTCCACGAGATCCCGTCCGCAGGCTAGTGCCTTTTCACGATCGGCAGTGCATCTTCGCCGGGCGTGAAGAACTTCACGGTGGCATGTGTCGACCATGCTCAGAGCGACCCGCGGCGTGACGCCATGGCCTGCGCAAAGCTAACGCAGTCGCGGCATGAGCCAGATAGCTCCCGCCGACGATCAGTGCCGGCGGCGCCTCATGCGCCGGCGCAGGCCGATGACGAGCACGGCCGTTAGCCCGGCGATGACTGGCAGTGCGCGCTTCAGCATCGGCATGCCGGCGACCTTGAGCAGGTTCAGCGAGTCTTCCTGCTGACTGTCCGCGGCGGCGCGGCCTGGTGCCGTCGTGGCGGCAGCTGCCCCGGCGGCATAGCCGGCGCTGGCAGAGGCGGCGGGAGCCGTCACCGGCGTTGCCGCGGCCGCTGGTGCTGGTGGTGCAACCTCCGGCTGTCCGAGCTCCAGCCCCCGCTCGGCGAGCTTGGCCTTGATGTCGACCATCGAGGCCGGGCCGATTCCGTCGATCGCCAGCAGCTGGTCGTCGGACCTGGCGACTAGCTCGCCGATCGTGGCGATGCCCTCGCGATGCAGGCTGCTAGCGGCTCTCGTGGGCAGGCCAAGCTCGTCAACCGAAGCGCCGAGGTCAGGCTGGCCTGGTCCGGTAGTCTCCGCGGCCGGTGCCGTGTCACCTCCGGCGCCAGCCCCGCCGGCGCCGTCGGAGCCGGGCGCTCCTGCGGCGTGCGCAGCAGCTACCGCGCTGTCCTCGTCCAGCGTGGCCGCCAGGTTGCTGGCGAAGATGCCAAGGAGTTTCTCGCTGACCTCGCTCATCACGCCACGGCCGAACTGAGCAGGCTTGCCGGTCACGTTCAGCGTGGTCCGCACGGTCACGTGCGTCTCGCTGCCGCGATCCTCCAGCGCAGCTCGAATTGTGGCCGATGCCGTGCCGGCTCCCTTAGTCTCCTTGCCCGAGGCCTCCATCGTGACCAGGCCGGCGGCCTTGTCCTGCTCGACGAAGCGAGCCGTGCCCGCATACGTCATGCTGATCGGGCCCACCTTGACCTTGATCCTGCCGTGAACCTCGTCGCCGTCGACCGAGTCGAGGGTGGCGCCTGGCATGCAGGACGCCACCCTCTCTACGTCGAGCAGCACATCCCAGGCCCGATCCTTAGGTACCGGGACCGTGAATGAGTGCTCCAGTTCCATGTGTCAGACTCCCGCAGCCGCCGCCAATGCTCGCCCGGTCAGGACCCGAGCAAGGTGTCGCCGGTAGTCAGGCGCACCATGCAGGTCCCCCGGTGGGTCGGTCCCATCGGCCGCACTCGCCGCGGCGGCGTTCAGCGCCTCGCGGGTCGCAGTAGCGCCCGCGACGGCCGCTTCGGCCGCGCTGGCCCTGACTGGCACCGAGCCCATGTTGGTCAGCCCGATCCTGGCCTCGGCCACGTGCCCGTTCGAGCGCCTGGCCACAGCGGCCACGCCGACAATCGCCCAGGCTTGCGCGGTCCGGTGGAACTTCTCGTAACGATAGCCCCATTCGCTGCCGAGCTTGGGGACCCGGACCCCTGTCAGGACTTCGCCTGGGTCCAGGGCGGTGGTCAGGTAGTCGACGAAGAAGTCCGACGCGGGGATATCCCGCTCACCGCCCGGGCCCTTGGCGACTATCGTCGCGCCCAGAGCGAGCGCGACTGCGGGCAGGTCACCAGCTGGGTCGCCGTGCGCCAGCGATCCGCCGATCGTGCCCCGGTGCCTGACCGCGGGGTCGGCGACGGTGGCCGCCGCCTCGGCGAGCAGGCCGCAGTGCTCGGCCACCAGCGGATCGTGCATGAGCTGGTAGTGCGTCGTGCGCGCGCCAATCAGCAGCGAGCCGCCTGCGTCGGTGACGCCTTTGAGCTCGTCGATGCCGCCGACGTCCACCAGCAGCTCCGGATAAGCCAGCCGCAGCCGCAGCAGCGGCAGCAAGCTCTGACCGCCAGCGACGACCTTGGCGTCCTCGCCGCCCTCAGCCAGCGCGGTTACCGCCTCGCCGATCGAGCCGGGCCTGACGTAGTCGAACTTGGCCGGGATCATGCGGCACCTCCATTGCCAGTAGTCGCGGCGCCACGCGC
>JASHXW010000436.1 GCA_030043395.1 Streptosporangiaceae bacterium | reverse complement strand
GTCGCAGCCTGCGCGGTCCGCGACGACCCGGCGGCTGCCGATGCGCTTCCCGTCTCGGGCAAGTACAAGGTCGTCGTGCAGGCCACACTGCGCAATTCTTACGACCGCATGGCGCGCATGTGCGGGGCCGATATCGTCGCTGCCGGATACCCGAGCCGTCCTGGCCTGGGCCAGACCCTCCCCTGGCAACTGGCAGCCGCTATGGACGACGCCACCGTTGCGGTGCTACACCCCGTGAGCCGCGACGCAGGCTCCCTGCCGCTGTCCCTTGTCTGCGAGATCGCCCACGCCAAGGGAGTTCCGGTCATCGCTGACGCCGCGGCGGAACTCCCGCCGCCATCCAATCTGCGACGATTCGTCGCCGAAGGCGCGGATCTCGTGGTGTTCTCCGGCGGAAAGGCGCTGCGCGGGCCGCAGGCGTCAGGGCTCGTGCTCGGCGAGCCCGACCTCGTGCGCTCCGCACGGATGCAGTCGCTGGACATGGACGCCGATCCCGAGTTGTGGCATCGGCAGCGTGGCGACCTGTGGCAGCACGGCATCGGTCGGGCCATGAAGGTGGGCCCGGCAACCATGCTCGCCCTTCTCGAGGCGGTCCGGCAGTTCCTGGCCAGGGACCACGACGGCGAGGTCGCCGAAATGACCAGCTGGCTAACCGGGCTCGCCAGCATGCTTGGCAGCGGCACCGTCGTTCCCGGCGGGGCAAGCGACGGGTTCTACCCCTCACTGTTCTGGGATCTCGGTTCCGAGCCAGCCCGGCAAGCGTGGCAGGCGCTGGCACGTCGGGAGCCGTCTGTGCGGCTGGCCCAATCCGAGCTCAGTGCGGGGCGGCTCCGCCTGCGCCCGGAGGCGCTGAATACCGGCCAGCATCAGGCCGTTGCCGAGGCACTGGCCGAGCAAGCAGTTCACCTGCGTGCAGGCCCACGGGGAAGCAGCCATTCGGAGACTGTCAGTTGACAGACAACTGTTGACATACTTCTTGAGGCAGGGCTACCGTCCCAGGAACAGGCCAATCGCAAAGGCACCGGCTATTGTCCGGGCGTTCATCTGGAGGACCGATGGCTCTGGAACAGGACTCGCCAGCTCCGCAGCCGCAAGCCGAGCAGGTTGCAGGACGCGGACTGTTCGTGCGCAATGCCACGGGATTCGTCCGTGAGGTAGGCCTTCTGCAGGCGTTCGCGATCAACTTGTCCGTGCTCAACCCGGCCGTTGGCCTGGTCACGATCGCGGTTGCCCTGGCGGTCTTTCCAGGCACCGATCTCACCTGGCCATTCGTGATCGCCGCGGTGCTCGTGCTCTTCCTGGCCCTGTCCTACGCCCAGCTCGTCTCGAGCATGCCGCGGACCGGTGGCGACTTCGTCTTCGTCAGCCGGATCATCAACCCGGTCGTCGGCGCGATGGCCGGCGGAGCGCTACTGGTCAGCTTCTTGCTGACTGGCGGGATCAACACCGCCATCTTCAGTCAGCAGTACCTGCCGTTCGGCCTCGATTCGCTCGGCAAGGCCTTCAATTCCGGCACCCTGTCGACCTGGGGCATGGACCTGACCGAGAAGAACCCGGCATTCATCGTCTCCATCGTGCTCATAGCGGTGCTGCTGGTGGTCAGCATGCGTTCGACGCGCCTGCTCAACAGGGTCATGTTCTGGTGCATCGTCCTCGCGACAGTCGGCTATGTGGTCGTTGTCATCGAGTTCCTCATCCACGGACGCGCCGACTTCGTCGCAGCGTTCAACCACTACTCCGGCAACGCACACGCCTACAGCGCCATCATCGCTACCGCCCAGAAGCAGGGAGCACCCGCCGCGGTGACGACCTCGGCGATCATCGCCGCGATCCCGTACGCGGCACTGGGGTACTGGGGGTTCACCTGGTCCGTCTATCCATCGGGCGAGGTCAAGCGGCCGATGCGGACTACTAAGATCTCCACTCTGCTGGCGCTGGCGGCCGGCATCGTGATGTACCTGGTCGGCTGGATCGCGCTCAAGCACGTCACTGGCCTGCCGTTCCTGCAGGGGGCGAACTGGCTGTCGTCGAACAACCCAGCCGCGTATGGCCACCTGACGTCCGCGCCGACCACGATCACCTTCTATGCCCTGCTGTTGTCCACGGACCCGGTCACGAAGATCATCATGGCGATCGCGTTCCCGGCTGCCACGATCGCGATCATCGCCGCGTACATTCTCGTGCTCTCCCGGATCGTCTTCGCGCTTTCGTTCGACCGGCTGCTGCCGTCCTTCATGTCGGACGTCACCGGGAACAGGAACGTGCCGCGCAACGCCTACATCCTCAGCGCGCTCGGCTTCCTCGTGTTCGTGGCGCTGGCGATCTACACGAGCTTCTTGTCGGTCTTCCGCGACCTGACACTTCTCGGCGCCATCGGATTCACGCTGGTCAGCCTGGCAGCGGCACTGCTGCCGTACGTCAAGAAAGACCTGTATGAGGCGTCACCGCGAGCCTTCCGCGGTTCGTGGTTCGGCCTTCCACCCATAACGGTGATCGGCGGGATCTCGGCTCTGGTCAATGCGTGGATGGCCTACATCGTGCTGACCAAGACGCAGATCGTCGGTGGTTACTCGCTCGGGTCGATCATCACCCTGGTGATCGTCTTCGGCTGGGGCCTCGTCGCCTACGTCATCGCCCGGACCTGGACGCGGCAGAAGGGCCTGGGCTTCGGCCTGGCTACGCGGACACTGCCACCCGAGTAAGGCCGGAATGGGACTGCTATCACGTGGGCGGAAGCCCGCGAGGAAACGTGCATACCGGATCTATTACGCCACCGACCTGCACGGGTCCGACCCATGCTTTCGCAAGTTCCTCGCCGCCGGGCGCGTCTTCGACGCCGATGCCATCGTGATGGGCGGCGACATGACCGGCAAGGCGATCGTGCCCATCCGCGACCTGGGTAGAGGCAAATACGAAGCCGAGTTCCAGGGTGGACAGGAACAAGTCCGCAACTCAGAGGAATTGGAGCGGCTTAAGAAGCGGATCATCTTCAATGGCTTCTACCCGTGGGTCGCCACGGATCCGCAGATCCGGGAGGCCGAGGAAGATCCGGCCGTGGTGCCCGCGCTGTTCGAGACATTCATGATGGACCAGGCTCGCCGCTGGACCGACCTCGCCGCCGAGCGCCTAGACGACCGCAAGCGGTGCTTCATCTCCCCTGGCAACGATGACCTCCCAGTTATCGACCAGATCCTGGCCGAAGCCGACGGCATTGAATTTCCCGACAAGAGAGCTGTCGAGCTCGGCCCGCTGACGATGATCAGCGTGGGCGACTCGAACATCACCCCGTGGCGCACCCCACGGGAGATGGACGAGACGGATCTGCTCACCGAGATCGAGCAGCTGGTCGAGCCCCTCGCGGATGGCCGACCGCTGCTGCTGAACATCCACGTCCCGCCACACGGGTCGGGACTGGACATCGTCAATGCACTCGACCCCAGCTACCGCCCGGTGGTCCAGCACGGGGTGATCGCGAAGACAGCCGCGGGAAGCACGGCAGTGCGCACCATCATCGAGCGATACCAGCCCGTCGTCTCGCTGCATGGCCATATCCACGAAGGCCGCGGACTGTACCGGCTCGGCAGCTCGATCTGCCTCAATCCTGGGTCGGATTACTCGGCGGGCGTTCTCCAGGGCATCGTCATTGACTTCGATGAGAACGGCCAGTACATGCACCACACTTTCACCGACGGCTGATCGCCGGGCTACCGTCCTGCCCACTGCTATTCGCGCCGACCTATCGGCCGCTAGATGACCGGCGAGTTCAGGCCAGCCGCCGCCCAGCTGTCCGGAGCTGATCCAACATCCCGCCAAACCGGACCACCCGGAATTCCTCTGCCAAGGCAATCCCGTGCCGGTGCCCCGCCTGCTCGGCCCGGCCCCGTAGCAACGGCTCGAAAACCGGCCGGTAGTCGCCTGACTCCAGCGCTTGCGTCAAAGCGGGCAGTTCCCAG
>JASHXW010000435.1 GCA_030043395.1 Streptosporangiaceae bacterium | reverse complement strand
GGCAGCCTCTGGGGCCTGCCGTACTGCCACGTCTCGAACGTCCTGATCTACCGGGCGGATCTGTTCGAGCGGCACGGCATCGCGGTCCCGGAAACGCTTGACGAGCTCACCGAGGCCGCGCTGGCGATCCAGCAGGCGGTTCGCGGCGGCGGAACTCCCGACTTCTACGGCATCGCGCTGCGCGGCGCGCCACATTGCGGGCTCAACTTCTGGGAAGTCGGCTCTACCTGGGCGCCCTCGTACGGCGTGCGCTGGTACGACGCTGATGGCAGGCCGACCATCGACACGCCCGAGCTGCGCGCCGCCGTCGAGCATTACGTGGACCTCATTCAGCGTGCCGGGCCGCCGGAGTCAGCGCAGATGGGCTTCGCGGAGTGCATGGCCAGCTATGGCGCCGGCCGCGCTGCGATGACCATCGAGCCTGCCAACGAAGCCTCGATCCTTGACGACGGCGGTGGCCCCGTCGCCGAAGCGACGCGGACCGCGCTGGTCCCGGCTGGGCCGCTTGGCACGCGGCACGCCGGCCTGTACTGCCCGCCGTACGCCATCCCGTCCCGGGCCAGGGACAAGGAGGCGGCATGGCTGCTGGCGAAGTACCTCTGCGCCGCGGACCAGATGCTCGATGACGCTCTCAGCAGCGGGTTCGTGGAGGTGGCGCGCGACTCGCTCCTCGCTGACCCGCGTTTCACCGGTCGCTTCCGGCCCGGCCTGGTGTCCACGACGGTCCAGACCCGCTCGTACGCGCGCGGTGAGCGGCCGGTGACCAGGCACGGAATGGAAGTCGGCAACGCCATCGGGGACGAGGTAGCCCGGGCCCTGCGGCGGGAGATCAGCGTCAGCGAGGCGTTGCGGAACGCCCAGCGCCGGGTCGTGGCCCTTGGAGCCCCGGACTAGGCGAAGGGATCAGGCCGAGCCGATGGGCATTGGCGTTCAGCCGCAGGCGGCTGAGCCCTTGACACCGTTTTGCCGTAAGAACATCATTGGCCCAACTGGCGCAACTAGCGCATTGGCGTTGCGCTGAGTGCAACGCCAATGCCTGCAACCAATGACAGTGTCCGGTGGTGAACGAAGAGTAATCAGACCCCCTGAGTGGCCGGAGGCCCGGATGGCTACCAAGACACAGACAGGTCAGCAAACTGAGCTGCGACACAACGCACTTGGACTAGGTGCGCTGGTCTACCAGGGCATCACCCATATCTCGCCTGCCACGAGCGTCATATTCTTGCTGCCGCTCATCGCGCTGAAGGCCGGGCCGGTCATGGACATCTCCATGATCCTCAGCATGATCGCGTGCTTCTTCATCGCCAGCACCGTCGCCGAGTTTTCGCGCTTCATGCCGTCCAGCGGCGGTTACTACTCCTTCGTCACCCGGGGCCTCGGCCAGCGCGCCGGCTTCATGGCGACCGTGAGCTACCTCGCCTATGACGTCCTGGGCGGGGCCGCGACGCTCGGCTTCATCGGCTACATCGCCGGGCAGTTCCTCATCACCGAGGCGAACGTGCACATAGCCTGGTGGATCCTGTCGCTGATCGCCTTCGCCCTCGTCTTCACGCTGACCTATCGCGGAGTTCGGATCTCGCTTCGGACGATCATGATCCTCGGCTCGCTCGAGATGCTCATCATGATCGCCCTGGCGATTACCTTCCTGGTCCATCCCGGTCCGCACGCGTCCTTCGTCGCGCCGCTGAAGATCAACCTGGCGCCGAACGGCCTGCGGGGCGTCATCGCCGGAATGGTCTTCTCCACCCTCGCCCTGAGCGGGTTCGAGGCCCCTGCGCCGCTGGCGCAGGAAGCCCATCAGCCAGCCAGGTTCATCCGGCGCGCCGTCCTGGTCTCGCTCCTCGTGGTCGGGGTGTTCTACGTCTTCGAGGCCTACGCCTCCGCCATCGGCTGGGGCACTTCGGCGATTAGCGCGTTCGCGACGAACGCCGCGCCGTACACGCTGCTCGCCCACCGCCTGTGGGGTCCGGTCTCCTGGCTGGTGTTCTTCGCGGTGTGCAACAGCGCGGTCGCCGTCGGCATGGCCTGCACGAACGCCGCCACCCGGGTGATGTACACCATGGGCCAGGCAGGAACCTTCCCGAAGGCTTTCGCCCACGTGCACCCCAAGTTCCGCACGCCGACCTTCGCCGTCGGCGCGATGATCGCCTTCGGGATCATCGCGGTGGCGATCATGGGCGCGCTGTTCGGCGGGAGCGAGGTGTTCGGCTTCGGCGGCACGATCGCCACCCTCGGCGTGATCTGCCTGTACTTCCTGGCGAACATCGCGCTGATCGCCTACATCAAGCGCGAGAGGCCGCAGGACTACAAGCCGTGGCTGCACCTGGTCTTCCCGATCCTGGGCAGCCTGGCGCTCCTGCCCGCGCTGTTCACGACCGTGTGGCCGATTCCCGCGTACCCGGGCTGGATCTGCTTCTACGTCTTCATCGCCTGGTTGCTTGCCGGCGCAATCGGCCTCGTCTGGCTCTCCCGTAACCGGCCGGACGCTCTTCGGCGCGGTGTCACCGCCATGGTGATGAAGGGAGAGATGGACGCGGCCGAGGACGAGGCCGTCGGCACTCGCGGCGGCCAGCCGGATGAGTCGCCCGCAAGTTCCTAGCCAGCGGACCGCGCTGGTCACCGGCGCGGGCCACGGCATCGGCGCGGCGATCGCGCGACGGCTCGCCTGCGACGGCGCGCAGGTCATCGTGACGGACATCGACGCAGCCGCCGCGGAGCAGGTGTCGAGCGAGATCGCGGCGCAGGGCGGGCACGCCTGGCCATTCGGCCTGGATGTCGCTGACGAGGCCGGCTGGGAGCAGGTGGCAGCGCAGGCGCGACGGCGGGAAGCCGCCGTCGACACCCTGGTGCACTGCGCCTTCACCGTGGTCGTGGCGCCTGCGGATCAGCAGACGCCTGCGCAGTGGGATCGCCAGGTCCTGGTCAACCTCGGCGCCGTGCACCGGGCGCTGCGGGCGCTGTGGCCGGCCATGAGCGCCACCAGGGAGCGGACGGGCCGCGAGGCATGCATCGTGCTGATCTCCTCCGTGCACGCTGGCGTCGGCGTGCCCGGCCATCCGGCGTATGCGGCGACCAAGGCTGGCCTGGTCGGGCTGGCGCGCCAGCTCGCGGTCGACTACGGCCCTGCGCTGCGGGTCAACACGGTGCTGCCCGGGCCG
>JASHXW010000434.1 GCA_030043395.1 Streptosporangiaceae bacterium | reverse complement strand
ATCCGGAGCCGCGGATGGCCGCGCAGCTCGTCGTAGGTCGTCGGTCCGCCCCAGTACTGCATCAGGAACAGCCGCAGGTGCTCTTCCGCGGGCCCGAGGTCGCGGCTGGGATAGACCCGCCGGAGATCAGGATCGGACTCGACTTCGGCGTAGAACCGCCGGACCAGGCGGGTGAATGTCTCCGCGCCGCCGACCGCCTCGTAGAAGCTCTGCCCTGCTGTGGCGTCCTGCGCTGTGTTCTCCATGTCGCACTCCAGCGTACTGGCCGTGCTTCAGCGGCTTGACCCGCGACGATGCTGATCGGCGTCGCATACGCTGGCACCATGGCGGCACGCGGCCCGGCATGTGCTTGAGGAGTTCGATGAGCGCATGCAGGCGGATCGTCACCTGTGATTCATGGCGAGTTCGCCGGCGCGGCCGCCGCTTAGCGTAAATAGGTGTTGGCGGCGTGCCCGTCGTCCCATCACACTGGTCACGGGTGCCTCGGCAGCCAGCGGGCAGCCCGGTCTGGGGAGGTGGCATTGCGCAGGGTACTGCTGCTCAACATCACTTACGAGCCGCTGACCACCGTCGGCCTGCACCGGGCCGTGGGACTTGTGCTCGCTGAGAAGGCGGAGATCCTGCACGACGATTCCAACGGGCTCGTCTTGCATTCCGCGTCGGTCGTGCTGACAGCGCCCTCCGTGATCAGGCTCCGGCGTTACGTCCGGGTTCCGCATCGCAACCGGGTGCCCCTGACCAGGGCAGCCCTGATGCGCAGGGACAACTTCGCCTGCGCTTACTGCGGCGCCGCCGCGGACACCATCGACCACGTCATCCCGCGCAGCAGGGGCGGCGCCCACGTGTGGGAGAACTGCGTGGCGTCGTGCACGAAGTGCAACCATCGCAAGGCGGACCGGCTGATCGAGGAGCTCGGCTGGACGCTGCGCTGGGATCCGCTGGCGCCGCGTGGCTCGCACTGGCGGCTGATCGGCGCGGCCAGGGATGGCGACCCGCAGTGGGCCGCTTACCTGGCCAGCACGGCAGCGTGATCTGACTGACTCGGCTGGCCGGCCTGCACGCCGAAGTTGCGGATCTCGCGGGTACAAAGCCCGGCCAGGATCGGCACAGCCAGCACGAGCCCTGCTGCCGGGAAGAACGGCGTCGGCCCGAACTGCCTGACCAGGACCCCGGCCACCGCGACTGATATCGGGAATACGCCAATGGCGGCGAGCATCACCAGGCTCATTACCCTGCCAAGCAGCTGCTGCGGCGCCCATTGCTGCAGGAGCGTCACGACGACGACGTTTCCGAATCCGTTGCACATCCCGAATATGGCGATCGCCGCGCAGGCCCCGGCAAGCCCGCCGGCGAATGGCACGAGGCTGGCGGCCACAGCCTCGGCCAGGAACACGTACATCGCGGTCGCGCCCGGGCGGGGCAGGCGGCCGGCGCGCGCGGCGGCGAGCGTGCCGACGGCTGCGCCGCCGCCGAAGCAGGCGACGAGCGCTCCGTAGCCGGCTGCCGCGTACAGCTTGTGGGCCAGGTCAGGCAGCGCGACCTCGAACGTGCCCCCCGAGCTGAGGTTCGCGACGATGCAGACGCCGACGATGATCTGCAAGAGCCTGGACTGGCGCAGCAGGGACCACACGGAGCTTGCCGCGCCGGGCTCCGCGGCCTGCGGCGATGCCGCGGGCGGCTGACTGGCCGCCTGCTGCGGGCCGGCCGGCTCGTCCGGCACAGGCAAGGCGCCGTCGGCCTGCGCCGCGACGGCGGCCTCCTGGACCGGCCGGGGTGCTCGCAGCAGGATCAGCGCGCCAGCAGACACCGCGAAGGACGCCGCGTCGATGGCGAACGCGGGAGCGGGACCTGCGGTGCCCACCAGCAGGCCGCCAAGCACCGGACCGCCGAGCGTGCCGAGTTGCAGCAGGGCCGTGAACAACGAGTTCCCCGCGGCCAGCTGCTCAGGTTGCAACAGCGCGGGCATGATCGAGTACGAGGCGGGGATGAACGCTCCCTCGCCCGCGCCGAGGAGCGCCGCGATCGGGCCGAGCAGCGCCAAGGAGTCCATGTGCCGGGCGGCAAGGACGGCAAGCACGGCGACCAGCAGGCACCTGGTCGCGTCGGCAGCGAGCATCACGGCCCGCGGGCCGAACTTGTCCGCCAGCACCCCGCCGACGGGGATCAGCACGGTGCGCGGCACGCCGTAGCACGCAAGCACCGTGCCGAGCAGGACGGCGCCGCCGTGGGCGGACAGCACGAACCAGGGCAGCGCGACCGCGTAGCAGGCATCTCCCACCGTCGAGGCGAACTGGCCCAGGCTGAGCAGCCTGAACTCCCTGACCGCGAGCGGGCCTGAGCGCCACGACGTTAGCAGGCTGACCCGGCTCGCTTTCCCGCGCGCACCGGCCGTCATGACGCGCTGTCCGGCTTGAACCAGGGCAGGAACTCGGCCATCACATGCACCCGGCGGGACTCCGGTGGCTGATCCTTCGCATCCAGCCGCCGGTACTCAGCCAGGATGTCCGCGATCCTGCGGCGGACCTCAGTGAGTTCCGCGGCCGTCACGTGCAGCACGTCCTGATTCGAGCCGAGCGCGCCCCACTCTCGCGGGTACTCCGCCTCGTGGTCGCGGTACTCCGCGCGGATCTCGTCGATCCGGGCTTCCAGGGCCTCCACAGCGAGCCGGCTTGCTGCACGCGTGGCCGGCGGCAGGTCAGGATCCTCCCCGAACGACATCGCCACTATCAGCGCCCGCCACGGGCGGTGGCGCTGGTCGGCCGCGGTCGAGCGCTCCTCAGCGACGAAGCCGTAGCGTGCCAGGGCACGCAGGTGGTAGCTGCATGCAGACGGCGACAGCCCGGCGATCTCGGCGCACTCGGTCGCGGTCGCTGGCCCGTCGAGTGCCAGATGCTGCAAGATCGCGATGCGCGCCGGGTGGGCCAGCGCCCGCAACGCCCGCGGATCGGTGATCTTGGCCGGGTTCTCCGGCGTCCCCGGGCTTCCTGGCACTGGCCGGCGACCGTGTGGCCGCGGTCGCTCGTCATCTGTGAAGGACATGTTTCGAAACTATAATTGCGAAAGGAGTACTTCACAATAGGAAGGCGGCACGGACGTGCTACGTTCGCGTCACGGGTAGTCGGCGGGCAGGGGCATGGTCATGCAGCGGGACATCTTCACTAGTGACCACGAGGCGTTCCGGGAGACGGTCCGCGCGTTCATCGCCAAGGAGGTCACCCCGTACCACGAGCAGTGGGAGCGGGATGGCGTGGTGTCACGGGACGTGTGGCTGGCCGCAGGCCAAGCGGGATTGCTCGGGATCGACGTTGACGAGAAGTACGGCGGTGGCGGCAGCGACGACTACCGGTATTACCTCGTGCTGAACGAGGAAATGGCCAGGGCAGGCGCGAACGGCCCCGGCTTCTCGGTGCACAACGACATCAACGGTCAGTACTTCCGCCGCCTCATGACGTCCGAGCAGGCTGAACGATGGATGCCTGGCTATTGCAGCGGGGAGCTGATCACCGCGATCGCGATGAGCGAGCCGGGCGCGGGCAGCGACTTGCAGGGCATCCGCACCAGTGCCGTGAAAGACGGAAGTTCCTACATTCTGAACGGGGCCAAGACGTTCATCTCCAATGGCCAGCTGGCCGATCTGGTGATTGTCGTGGCCAGGACGAATCCGCAGGCCGGTCATCGGGGAATCAGCTTGCTCGTGGCCGAGCGGGGGATGCCCGGGTTCGAGCGCGGCCGCAACCTGGACAAGGTCGGAATGCACGCGCAGGACACCTCGGAGCTGTTCTTCAGCGACGTGCGGGTCCCCGCCGAGAACCTGCTTGGGGAGGAGGGCGGCGGGTTTATCGCCCTGATGCAGAACCTGCCCAGGGAGCGGGTAGCCATCGGCGCGACCGCGCTCGCCGGAGCCGAGGCCGTCTTCGAGCAGACGCTCGAGTACTGCAAGGAACGACAGGCGTTCGGCCGGCCGATCGGCTCGTTCCAGCACAGCAGGTTCGTCCTGGCCGAAATGGCCACCGAGCTGGCGGTGGCGCGGGCATTCACCGACAAGGCCGTGCTTGAGCACAACGCTGGCCGGCTCTCCAACGAGGACGCCTCGATGGTCAAGTGGTGGGACACCGAGCTGTGCAACCGGGTGGTCGACCGGTGCCTGCAGTTGCACGGCGGTTACGGCTACATGCGTGAGTTCCCGGTCGCCAGGGCATTCGCCGACGGCCGGGTTCAGACGATCTTCGGCGGAACCACCGAGATCATGAAGGAGATCATCGGCCGCGGACTTGGCGTCTAGGAATCGCGCGGTTAGCGATTAGAAGCCATTTAGCGCGCCAGTTGTCAATGACATAATCGCCGCATGCCCTCGCATCGCGTATCACCCGTGACAATCTGTGCCGCGCTGACTGCGATGACGGCGCTGATCGGGACGGCGGGCCCGGCTCTCGCCGCCGCCCTCCCCGCGTCCGTGCCGGTGCCCGGATCCGTCACTCAAGTACGCGGCCTGAATGGTTGCTATACCAGTACCGGCGAAAGCACCGCAGGTGCCGGAACGTGCCGGGCTATTCGCGGCGGCGGCGGGGCCACCACTGTCGCGGTCAGCCCCGATGGCCGCTTCGCCTACGTTGTGGGCTACGGCCAGCTCTCGTCGGTAGCTGCCGAGTCTCGTCCGGTGCTCGCGGTCTTCAGCCGCGACACGAAGACCGGTGTGCTCTCTCAGCTAGTCGGCAAGGCTGGATGCTTCTCCGACGGAGGCGCGAGCCAGGATGGCCTGAACCAGTGCACCAAGGCCCGCGACCTGGGCACGGGGGACGCGACCTCGATCGCGATCTCCGCCGACGGACGCTTCTTGTACGTGGCATCGCAGAACGAAGTGTCCGGAGTTGACGTCGGCGGCATCGCGATCTTCAGCCGGAACCTCAAGACCGGGAAGCTGCGACAGCTTCCCGGCACGCTCGGGTGCATCTCGGCCAACGGCTCGAGCAACGAGGGGCCGGGCACGTGCGAAGTCGGCCGGGAGGTCGATCTTGTTTCCAACGTGCACATCACGCCGGACCAGAAGTACCTGTACGCATCCGATTACGCCAGCCAGCCCCACAGCGGGATCGCGATCTTCCGGCGCAACACCAAGACCGGCGCGCTGCACCAGCTCGCCGGCAAGCAGGGCTGCATCACGGACAACGGCACAACCGATCAGAGCGGCAGCACAGTGGTGTGCCGGGCCATGCCTAATATCGGCTCGCCCTGGGATATCGTCACCGCGGGCAACAAATTCGTCTATATCCCTGATCGGGATAACGATCTTGTCCAGGCGTTCAAGCGGGATGCCAAGGGCGGCCTGGTGCCTCTGAGGGGCACTGGAGGGTGCGTTAGCGACGACGGGGAGAGTCCGCTGGGGCCTTTCAGCTGCGTCGACGGGCGCGGCCTGTTCGACGTCGAGCGGGCTGTCCTGTCGAGGAACGGCGCCTTCATTTACACCAACGGCTATGCGGCGCCCTCACCGATCGCCGTGCTCAACCGGAACCGCAGGACCGGGCTGCTGTCGCAGCGGAACGGCCGACAGGCGTGCATCAGCGCCGACGGTGAGACCGGGGATTCCGACTGGCGCTGCCGGACCGATGCTGCTCTCGCAGGCGGCTACGCGGGCACTCTGTCACCGGACGGCCGGACGCTGTACTACGCCGAGTCCGGCCTTGGCTCCTCCGAACCGTCGGCGCTGGCGATCTTCAGGGTGGACAGGGTCAACGGAAACTTCAGCCCGCTCCCGGGAACGCTCGGCTGCGTGACCTATGACGGGTCGAGCGCAGCCGGCCCCGGCACGTGCCAGACCGCCCCGGCGATCTCGGGCGCGTACCAGGTCACCACGGCGGGGGACGGAGCCGACGTGTACGTGGCAGTGGAGTCAGGGTCCTCCGCAGCGAACTTTGGCGGCGTCGACTTCCTGCACGCGGTCCCCTAGGCACCGGCCAGCGCCAGTCCGCGTCGTGACGCCATGCTGCGGGCTGACCATGCTACGGGCTCATCGGGCAAGCGCCTAGATTCGCTGCACGTACTGTGCCCGCCACTGCGGGCTCTCGTCGGCGCCCACGGTGGTCCAGTACTCGGTTCCGCTCGTGATCTGGCCATCGGTGACTGTCCAGAAGGATGCAGCCCGGAACACGCCGAGCTCCGCGTGCGGCACCTCGACCTCGGAAACGACCTGACCGCCCTCAGCGACGATCCTGAGCACGCGAATCGACCAGCCCTCCGGGTACTCCCGATTGACTGCGATGAAATTCGCCCGGCCGACCATCCGCTCGCCGCTGGCTGGCCACTCGATCACCGCGTCCTGGGCCATAAGTTCTCCTGCGCCCTGCCAGTCCCTGGCCTGGAAGCGGCCCCACAGCTCTGCGACAACGCTCGCTGGCTCCATGCGATCACCTCCTGCGACGCAGACTTGCACAGGGCACTGACAGTCCGCGTCCGTCGACGGCCGCAAGCTGTTACAAGAATCCGCAACCGCGTGCTTAAACTGTCATAGCGTCGTTGTTCTCGCGTGCACGGCGCTAAGCGGGTAGACCTGCAGATGGGCACGGTCAGCGCAACGGCCGAAGGAGTACTGCCATGGCGGAACCGAAGGTGGAACGAGAGCTTCTGGTCCCCGATGGCGGGTTCTGGCCCGCTCCGGAGGTGCCGCAGCCGAACATCTACCCGATGGAGTGGCGGGTCGAGACCGAGAAACTCGCCGCTATCTACCAGAAGTCCAAGCTGATGGCCTGGAACCCGGCTGACCTGCCGTGGGCCGGACTGCGGCCCGAGGACTTCAGCACCGAGCAGCGGCTGGGGATCATGTACTGGTTCTCGGTGCTGGCGAACTTCGACGCATCAGGCCCTGCCGTGTTCGCTCGGGCAACGATCAGGGCCTTCGAGCAGCACGAGGAAGACCCGGTTCGCAAGTGCTTCTTCTCGATCACCAGGGACGAGATGAACCACGAGGAGTGCTGCCAGCGCTCGATCGCCTGCCTGTGGCCCGGAGGGCCGCTGAACTGGACACCGAGCACCGACCTCGAGCGTGCCGCGCACAACAACATCGGGTGGCTGTACCACAACGGCGGCCGGTACTGGAAGGGCTACAGCAACGCCGTCGGGCGTTACTCGCTGCCGGTGCTGTTCACCAGCTTCATGATGGGCGAGATGGCCGCGTCGACGCTGTTTCGCGGAATGGCCTCCGGCACCAAGCACCCGGTCTTCTCCGAGATGTTCCACAAGATCGGCAGGGACGAGTCCCGGCACCTGCAGATCTGCATGACGATCCTGGAGAACGAGTGGCCCGGCCTGACCGATGAGGTCAGGGCGACAATCACCAGGCAGCTGCGGGCGGGATTCGTCTTCCTGTCGATGATCCTCTGGGAACCGCCAGAAGGGTTCTGGGACCTTCCGCCTTACTTCCTGAACAACCATCGCGTCCTGATGGACCATGCCAGGGACGCGGGCCTCGGGGTGCTGTCGTACGACGAGCAAGCGGACAACTGGCGGAGCGCGATCGCCAAGATCCGCGTCATCGTCCAGCGCTGGGGGATCGACTTCCCCGCGATGCCCGAGCTGGACATCGAGGGCGTGGACGTGTCCGACGACATCAACGCCGAGGACATCATCCCGGTCTTCTAGACTGGCAGCCGTCACGAGGCGGCGGATCGGCTGCCAGTATGCACAGGCTGACGAGCGGCCTTGTGGATGACAGCGGCGAAGCGAGCGTCATTCTGTGGATAACGGGGCCGCCGTGGTGGATGAGCTGTGGACTATCTGTGGACAGCTAAAGAATCTTGAAATTAGTTGGCGAACCCTCTTGTGCTCGGCCGTGCGTGCGTGTAGAAATTCTCTACCAGCGAAAACGGGTACCA
>JASHXW010000433.1 GCA_030043395.1 Streptosporangiaceae bacterium | reverse complement strand
CCGCTACTACAGCCTCGGCGTCAACGAGTGGCGTGAGTCCAGCAGCTGGCCACCGGCCGGAAGCGACGAGCACGTGCTCTACCTGCATGCGGACGGGACAGCGAGCACGGAGCCTCACGCCACCGAGGCGACTCGCGATTACGACTACGACCCGGCCCGTCCCGTACTGAGCATGCTGATGCTGCACGGCCGGGACCGGCTGGAGTGGGCGCCGCGGCCGGCCGTCCTGATCGACGGACGCGACGACGTGCTCAGGTACCGGACGGAGCCGATGCAGTCTTCGCTGTCGATCGCAGGCCCCGTGCACGCAGTGCTGTACGCGTCCACGACTGGCGTCGACACCGACTTCGTCGTCTCGCTCGGCTACGTTCGCGCCGACGGCACAACCACGATCGTCGCGGACGGCATCCTGAGCGCGGCGATGCGTTCCTCGCTGGAGCAGATCAGCCTGCTCGAGCCAGGGGTGAGCTACGAGCTGGATATAGAGGTGAACGACATCGCGCTCGAGCTAGGCCCGGGGGAGTCGCTTGAGATCGCCGTCAGCTCCTCGCTCTCCCCGAACTATCACCCCAACCCCAACACCGGGCTGGGCTACGCCGGCGATGCGCCGCCCGTCGTCGTCCGCCAGACCGTCTTCCACGGAGGACAGCACCCCTCAAGGCTCGTCCTGCAGGTCACGCCCGCCGGTTGAAGTCGACAGCTAGGGAGGCGGCAACCCAACCCGCAACAGCCTCATCCGTCGTTGCCGACTTCTTGCCACCACGCCCGATTGCTCTCGTTCTGGAGGTCCAGACAGGAGCATACGCTTTAACGTATAATCTCTGGTGTGGCGTGGCAGATCGAGGCGACCAACGAGTTCTTCGCATGGGCGGACGAGCTTGAACGTGCCGACGCGCGCGCGAGGGCAAAGCTTGACGAGGTCATTGACATGCTCGGCGAGCAAGGGCCTTTAATGCGGCGTCCCTACGTGGGTGAGATCGTGAACTCGCGCCATCACAACATGAAGGAGCTTCGGATACCGGCGGGCGCAATGGAACTACGTGGGCTATTTTGCTTCGATCCGCGCCGCATGGCGATCTTGCTGCTGGGCGGGGACAAGCGCGAAGGCTCGCTATGGAACACGTGGTATGAGAAAGCTATCCCCGAAGCGGACGACCTGTACGACCTCTATCTGGATGAACTTCGTGAGGAAGGATTGCTGCCATGACCGGACATCGCTCCTGGAACGCAGATCGGGCTGCCCGGTTGACCGACCCTGAGATCGCGCGACGAGCAGCCGAGGCCCGCGCGGAACTCGACCTATACGAACGGAACTACCGTCGCACCCTGGCCCAGCTGAGGAGTGCACGGCAACTGACTCAGACGCAGCTGGCAAAGACCCTCGGAGTTAGCCAGGCTCAGGTCAGCCGAGTCGAGAACCAGGCAGACCTGTACCTCTCGACCTTGCGTAGCTACATCCAGGCGATCGGCGGTGACCTGGAGCTGCGAGCGATGTTCCCAGACGGGGCAGCCACTGTAGTTACGATCGCCGAGCTGGCTGACACGTCTGATGGCGCAGTCGCCAACGCCGCTCGCCGCGAGGACGTCGATCTTCGCACTGCATTCGCCCTCGTGCACCAATCGGTTGGTCGTTATGACTCCATCGAAGAGAAGTTCCATGCCGCTTACGCCGCCTGAGCTTTCGAGGCCATACGCCAATGTGGCTGAGAAAGACCATGACTGGCATCTCCTGCTAGATCGAGCAGCTCGGCTGAAGGAGTGGATGGCCCTTTCTGCGGCACCGGAGTCCACATGGCCAGAGAAGGACTTGGCCACGCTGAGTTCCGCTCCGCCTATTACCAAAGAGTCTGCGTCGCAAAGACTCGCCCGCTGGCGGAGCGTCTTCGCGGACGAGTTGTCAGAGCTTGAGAGCGCTGTGGATGCTGCACTGGTCCTTGGCGGTCCTGCCAGGGTTACCGACATTGACCTGCGCAGTGCCGTCTACCTGGCAGGGCGCCTGCTAGCAACCTTGTACGGTGTCTCCGTCGATCAGGTGTAGTTCCCGGCAAGTGCTCCCGTAGGCTGCGCCGCCATTCCACGCTCTCACTCAGTAGTGACGGCTCGACCGCCAGGCTGGGCGGGGACGTGACCGGCAGCAAGCGGTGAAGTCGTGAGTCGGCGACTACAGACCAGCACATCAACGCCTCGAGCCTTGACATCGCCGTCCCGCGGACTGATATCGGACGCGCCACAAGGCACTGGCGGCAGTCAGTCCTAGCGAGCCGGCCACCACGGCCACCACGGGCGGCATGCGCTGACTGCGGTTGCTGGATGGTAGACTGTTCAACATCGCGGCGGTCTTCGCCGCTATCGCGGGCAAGGGCCCGCGCGGTCGCTCGACACCCGTCCCCGCTTCTTCGGTGAGCTTCACGCTTGCCGGTGTCGCTGATGATTCTGAGTTCGACGCGGCCCAACGAGATTACTTACGGAGCTAACTCTTGTCCCCGAACTCCGGTCGCCCCAGCGCGGCCTCCGGTCGGCAGCGTGCCAACGCTGGCGGCCGGGCTACCACCAACCGGCGCTCGCCTCATCGTGCCGGGAAGCGCTCAGCTACGCAGCACGCCGCCCGGTCAGGGTCGCGACCTCGGCGCGGCTCCGGACCCGTCGGCGACGCCGAGCGGCAGAGCGCGGTCAATCTGGACCGGGCGCTAGACGCTGCCATGCACGCGGCGGAGCCAGCGCCACTGACGTTCTCCGAGCTTGGCCTGCCTGACCGGCTCGTCTCCGAGCTGGCGCGGCGCGGCATTCGCGAGCCTTTCGCCATCCAGGCCCGCGCACTACCCGATGCGCTGGCCGGCCGCGATGTGCTCGGTCGCGCTCAAACCGGGTCAGGCAAGACTCTTGCCTTTGGCCTGCCCATGCTCACCAGGCTGTCAGAGCTGGCTGCGACCGGGCCGCGCCGGAGGGAAACGGCCCCGCGCGGTCTCGTTCTCGTCCCCACCAGGGAACTTGCCTCGCAGGTCACCGAGGCTCTCGCGCTAGTGGGCCAGTCGCTGCGGGTGAGCGTCATGGCGGTATACGGCGGCGTGGGCATCAACCCCCAGATCTCCCGGCTCCGCCGCGGCGTCGACGTGGTCGTGGCCACGCCTGGTCGGCTCATCGACCTGATGGACAGGGGCGCGTGCACGCTCGAAGACGTTTCGGTGACCGTGCTCGACGAGGCCGATCACATGGCTGACCTCGGGTTCCTGCCGTCCGTTAGCCGGATCCTCGACGCCACTCCGACCGGCCAGCGGCTGCTGTTCTCGGCCACCCTGGATCGGGACGTTGCGCGGCTCGTCGACCGTTACCTAATCGATCCCGCCATGCACGCCATCGCCCCCGTAGCAAGTGCGAGCGCGGTGGAGCACAGCGTCTTCGTGCTGCCTGCCGTCGACAAGCTGGCCATCGCAACCGAGATCGCGAGCCGTGACGGCCGCACGCTCTTCTTCGTCCGCACGAAGCATGGCGCCGACCGGCTGGCAAGGCAGCTGACGAAGGGCGGGGTTGATGCTGCCGCCATCCACGGCGACCTGAACCAGAATCAGAGACAGCGCGCACTGGCCGCGTTCGCCTCCGGATGTCCGCGCGTCCTGGTAGCGACCGACGTCGCGGCGCGGGGCATCCACGTCGACGACGTTGGGTTGGTCGTGCATTACGACCCGCCCAACGATCACAAGGACTACCTGCATCGCTCGGGTCGCACGGCCCGTGCCGGTGCCACGGGCGCGGTAGTTGCCCTGGTCGAGCCAGGTCAGGTCCGCGATGTCGGACGGATCCACGAAGCTGCCGGGGTCGTTCCGGTCAGCCATCGGGTTGAGCCTGGCCATCAGGTCGTCAGGGACCTGGCGGAGTCCGGCACGCCGATCGTCGTGACTCCGATCAAGCTGCGGGAGGCTCCCGGACGGCCGGCCAGCGCCCAGCGTCGGCAGCGCGGCGGCCAGAGTGTCGCCGCGCATCGATCGCGGCCAAGACGGGGCCAAGCCACCTCTGGGGCTCGTTCGCAGCCGAGGCGCGCAGCGAGCTGATCCTCGCTGCACGCGGAGGCTAGCGGCCATCACGCCCGCGTCGAGGTGCTCTGACGTCGGCGCCTCAGCTGGTGACCGTTACGGCTACTCCGGCAGAAGCTAGGCCGTTGGCGACGACGGTGAGCGTGTAGTCACCAGCTGGGATGTCGGCGGGGACGGTGAAGCTGACCGAAGAGGAAGCCTCGGGCGCGACCGTCATCTTGGTCATTGCGAACGTGCGGGCGTAGTAGACATCGCTCGTCGTGGTGCTGACCAGGCGGACCAGGGGATAGTTGGTGGCGCTCTGATAGTCGTCGCCGTAGGCGGATCCCTGAGTTAGCCCGTTCAGCTGGGTCCCGGAGAGCGAGTAGGTCCCGCCGGCGGCCAGGGTAGTCGCGACGGTGGTGATGCTCGGCAGCCAGGCCGACTTCGGCGATCCGGTCGGGTTGTACACCTCGAACTGGCCGGCGCGGTCATTGAACAGCACCTGGCCCGTCGGCAGGACCATCTCGTACACGTCGTTGGAGGCGAAGTTGGCGACGTTCGGCGGGCTCGTGACCATGGTCAGGGTCTTGCCGTTGTAGAGGAACACGCGCGAGGGCGGCTTGTAGTCGCCTGCGCTGGCGTCGACCAGGACATCGCCGTCCGGCAACACCGCAGCCGGGCCGTCGGCGATGTCGAGGCGCTTGCCGTGCAGCAGCGGGAACTTCGGTCCCTTGGACCACTTCCCGGTGGCGGTGTCGTAGACGGCCGTGTTCCCGTTCGCGCCAGTAGCGAAAACCGTGCCGTTCGGGCGCAGGATCTGCGGGCCGACTTCGCCGGTCTTGTCGATGAGGCTGACCGGAGTCTTGCCCGCGCTGGTCCACCGGCCGGTCTGCGGCGTGTAGATCTCGCTGTTCCCCACGTCCTGGGTATCCACCGTCAGCACCTGTCCGTCCGGCAGGAGCGACCAGCCCTCTTCCTCGTTGCCGTCGGCCTTGCCCTTGCCGGTGCTGGACCAGGTGAGCTTGGACTCATTCAGCAGGGCCTCGGCGGTGGTATACGAGCCGGATGCCCCGACCATGAAGGTGCCGTTGGCCAGGACCGTGCCGGGGGCGTCTCCGATGTGACCCCACCCGCTGCCGTGCGGCGGGCTGACTGGCGTCCACTTGTTCGTCAGCGGGTTGTAGATGGCGCCGCGGTTCGTCCAGACCAGCTTGCCGAAGTTGTACTCCCCGCCCACGATGATCACCCGCCCGTCCGGCAGGACCGCCGAGGCGTAATACAGCGGGGCATAGTCCGAAGCCGTTGACGCCGCCTTGCTCCACGTCCCGTCGACATAACTGCCGGACTTGCTAGGCGTGAGAAGCCACCATGCCCGCGAGCCGCTGTTCTTCACGCCCTGGCTCTGCACCAGGACCTGCCCGTTAGTGAGCTGGAGCATCGCGCCGGGATCGAACGACGGCTGGTGCACTAGCGCCTGCCACGGGGAACCGGCCGCCGGCACCGCGTGCGAGTGCGGCGCGGGCGGCGCCGGGTCTATCCCCTGGAGATGGCGGGTGCCTCGGCGCGGGCTGGAGTCCAGCGGCCTGATCAGAGCCGACCTGATGCCTGATCCCGAGCGTGTCGCCGCAATGGAACTGCCGGCCGGCGTCACGATAGCCAGCATCGCCGCGCCTGCACACACGAGCCCGAGTCGTACTACTGCCGTGACCGCCACGGGGATTCCTCCGTACTCGCCTGCGCACATCCCATGCCGCCCGAGCCGGAAAAGGACTCCAAGGCCCTATATGCCTAGCATTCCGCCGACGATGGTGCAATGGAGCAAGAGACGAAGTGCAGAGAGTCGTTGCCAATCCTCCGGTCCTCCGCCGTAGGCCGCGCCCAGGCACGAACGCGCCAGGCCAGCGAAGAAGGCGAGTCCGCTGACCTGGCGCAGTCGTGAGGGAGGTTCGTTATGAATCTCAGTGCATTGGCATTGCCACGGTGGAGCCGCTGATTTCCGCCTGCGCCTGGCGAGCCGTTGCGCGGCGGGCGCGCAGGGCCAGCGTGGCGGTGCGCGCGAGCAGCATGGCGACGGACAGGAAGATCAGGCCGTCCGTGAGAGCGTTGACGGTGATCTGGTTGGTCACCATCCAGGTGCCGAGCTGGCGGGTGAAGAGGTGCTGCGCGCCGTAAGCGAAGTAGATCCTCGCGCCGACGACGACCACCCAGACCAGCGCGTAGGCGACGCCGGCCCTCGAGATCGCGCGGCCGGACTGCTCGTCCCGGCGCACGCTCATCGCGGAGGCTGCGATCACGCCAAGGACCAGGCCGGCCGCGGTGGCGGCGACTTCCAGCGTCAGGCCGTTCCCGGACGTGGCCAGGCCCTTGAGGAAGAACGGGATGATGATCGCGGCGGCGATGAACGGGCGGATCAGCCGCATCGGGGTGATCTTGCGGTCGCCGAGGTCGCTGGCGAGTACCAGGGCCAGGATGGCGAGGTTGGGGATGAGGACGCTGGCGTCCACGGTGAGCCTCCTCGGGAAGCGCTCTTCGTTGTGCTTACGCTCGCCACGCTAGGCAGCGGCTCGGTCTCGGCGCGTCGGCCTGCGGCTTGATCCCGGGTCCAGTCGGCATCCACCCGGGAGTCAACCCGCGTGCCGGCGCCGGGCTGGGGGACGGGCGGATACCTTGGCACTGTGTTCTGCTGCGTAACTACGTTCCGGTCAGGCGGAACGCTCGCCTCCGGCCGGTTGGCGGGCGGGTGGCTGGTGCCGATGAGGAATCCGGCATGAGCGGCTCGCCTGGCTCGGGCGGCTCGCCTGGCTCGGGCGGCGGGGCTGGTTTGGGCGGCTCGCCTGGCTCGGCTGGCGGGGCGGTCAGCGTGGTCGTTGCGGACGATCAGGCAGCCGTGCGGGAAGGCCTTGTACTTCTGCTCGGCACGCTGCCCGGCATCGAGGTGGCGGG